>NZ_JAODZS010000028.1:0-61167 GCF_029835375.1 Morganella sp. GD04133
CGGAACCAACGACGACTCCGATTATTACCGGGGAGCCTTGAGTTACCACAGCCCCTCAGGGGGCTGTATCAGATAGTGGATATAAGGAGACAATATGTTACCAGCAGCAAGAATGGGCGACTTAGCCTGCCATTGCGGTGTGGTGGAACTGGGTTCATGTAACGTGTTTACCAACTGTATCCCGCAAACCTTCCTGGGGGCGCCGGTATGTTGTGCTATTCATGTTAAAAGTTGCATATGCACCGCATCCTGTACCGTCTTTGTCAATAATATCCCGGCGGCACGCGCCGGGGATTGTGGTGGCTGCGGGACAGTGGTATCAACGGGTTCATGTAATGTATTTATCGGCCCCTAATCATGCTATTGCATTTTAACTGGCCGACCCGTAAAGGGTCGGTCAAACTGACAGAGCTGAACACCATCGATAATCCGGTGGTGATTAATGCGTTTACTGCGGATGTTACATTACATGCCGGTGAATCGCAGGATACCGATGTTCTGTTTTATTACACCAACACCGGTCCTGTTTTGCAGAATATCTGCCGGGAACTGGTTTGCGTGGTCAATAAACAGCAGGTCGCATTTGGTTCAAAAATCCGGCTGATATACGGTTCTGCCATTCAGATTGGTCATTTTTCACTGACTTTTGTCGCGGCGGAAAATAATCAGTCAGCATCAGTTATAGAAGCATTAACAGAACTGACAGCGACAAAGGTTGATTTCACCAATCTTGAAATTAATGAAATATTACCGCAGGGTGCGGGATTTATTTCCATAGAATATGCCGCAGAAGAGAGCCGGAAAAGCGGTGATGAATTAAAAAAACTGGAAATAGAGTATAAAAAGTTTCTGTTATGGGGAGAAATTGATTCCCCGCAAACTGAAAATCATGCAGTCACAGAAGAGGCAAAATTATCTGCCGCGGATGATGACGGCAGTTTTGATTCACTCTGTGAGCAGATAAAAGATCTGAATCTGACAGAGTGTATTTTTGAAACGTCGGCATTTATGGATCGTGTCTGGCGTGAATTGTCCACAATGGAAGAAGTTGATTTAACACAGGACGAGCATGAGGACTATGACATTCTGAGAATGCTGGCGCCGAACGGAATTATTCCGTATGCAAAAGACTCTGTTTCCTCACTTGTTTCAAAGGAACTTTATAAATTAGGCTTAGACAGCCGTTTATAATCACTTAAGGATTTTTACATGGCCACAACACAAAAACTCTCCGATATTCTTGCCAACTCATCGCTGGATGAATTTTTTGATGACACTCTCAATAAGGTAAAACAGAAGCCGAACGACTTAGTTATTCGTGAGACTTTATTTAAATTGTGTTGCCTGAAAGGTTACTGGGAAAAGGCAATGGTTCAGCTGGAAACCTGGTCATTAATTGATGGTCAGGATGATGACCGTCAGCTTGAGTTGTATAAAAACCTGGTATTCAGTGAAATTCTGCGCGAAGAGATCCTGAAAGGAAAACGCGAGCCGATGACATTACAGCAGGAATTACCTGAATGGATGAAATCGGTCTGGGAAGCCAATAAATTACTGATTGAGAATAAGCCGGATAAATCGGAGGCACTGCGCTTACAGGCATTTGAAAATGCCCCGGCAGCCGGCGGCAACGGTGAGAAAATCGGTGATTTTGCCTGGATGGCAGATAATGACAGCCGTCTGGGGCCTATCTGTGAATTTATTGTCGCCGGCGGCTACCGCTGGGTACCGTTTGCGGATATTGAAACTATCAATATTGTTAAACCGCGGGATTTACTGGATCTGGTTTGGATTCATGCCCAGGTTAAAGTAAAAAATGATATTTTTTACGGCTATATTCCGGCCCGTTATCCTGTCCGTGATACAGACAGTGACAAAATTAAGCTGGGTTTTGAAACACAATGGGAGCAGGTATCAGAATATTTCCTGACAGGGAAAGGCGGAAAAATGGTCATTACTGACCAGGGAGAATATCCGTTATCTGAACTGAATAAGGTTTCCATGACAATGGCCGGTGCTGAAACTGAACATGCAGGATAATAAAAAGCAATATATGCCTGCATTGCTTGACCGGCTGATTGATGATCATCCGAAAGAGCGGCGTGAGCCTGCCGATAAATTCTATTTCGATTCACGCAAAATGCGTGAGGTGATATTGCGTGATCTCCTGACGATTTTCAGTACTGAAAATACAGAAGGCGAATTACAGCGTTACAGCAAATCACCGGTTGTCGACTCAGTCATTAATTATGGTATTGCGCCGTTAACCGGCGTCTATGCCAGACAGCTGAGCTGGGAACAGGTTGAGGAGAAGTTGCGCCGGGCTATTCTGCGTTTTGAAAGCCGGGTTATTCCTGACTCTCTGATTATTACGCCGCTGGCGGGAAAAGATCAGTATGCGCAGTATGGTATTATTGTTTTTGAAATAAGAACACTGGTTTACTGGGATCCTTATCCGCTGGATCTGCGTATCAAAGGTTCTTATGATATGGAAACTCAGCAGGTTAGTCTGAATTACCGCTGAAATAAAAAGGAAGCGTCAGCTTCCTTTTTATTTTTCAATGCAGATCAGAGGCTTAAAAAATCCATACCAAACTGTGATGTCTCACGTTTTACAATATAACCGTTTGGTGTCATCACCAGTTTTCCGCCTTCATTGTTTTTATGCTGAGCAACAAAGAAATTCTCTATCTGAAGCAACTCATACCCCATTTCATCCTGTAATAAAGAAAAAAGGTGTTTATTTTTCTCTATGGTGGATTTCATATAGTCGCCCCATGTGGTGAAAATAATGTAAGGGTAACCGGATGCCTGTATCCATTTTCTGCCGCCTTTCAGAACCTCCAGTTCCAGGCCCTGGGCATCGATTTTAATCAGGCTGGCATGTGGCATATTCAGTGTATCCAGTGTATTGATTGTCCTTTTTTCTGTGGGAAATTCTGAGCCGCAGCGTTGCTCCAGGAAGATGGTTTTATCCAGGGAGACGGCACCGAGATTATTGTCGGTATACGGATTCGGTACCGGGACATCGATTTCACCATCATAATCGCCAAGGGCGGAGTTAAAGGTATAACAGTTTTTCAGTTTATTCAGATAGATATTACCACAGAGCTGATTATAGACCTGACGCTGAGGCTCAAAGGAATAAACAATACCATTACGGTGCTGAAAATAATTGCCTGCCGGGATTGTCCAGGAGCCGAGGTTGGCACCAATATCATAAATAACCGGTGCCGCCGAAAATTCCAGCAGGCGCTGACTGATATTGATTGAGGTTGCATTCCAGAGTTCTCCGCCGCGTAATACACCACTGATGTAATCGGGGCCGGAAGTCAGCAGGAACCGGTGGTCACCGCGGGTTGTACAGATTTCAAATTCAGATGATTTTTTATTTTCCATAATGTTATCGCCCGGATATTCAGAGGGTAATGAGATTCCTGTTCAGACATTTATTATTCAGAATGCTATCACTATATCAGAGAGAATAAAAATGGCTTACAGACGGCAGGCGGATTATAAGATAAGTCCTGATTATGTTGCTTTTTAAAAATACACATTGTCTTCTGTTTTCAGCGTGATATTCCGTTGATATTTCTTATGGCGGTTCAGACTGGCTTTTACTGCGGCTGATCGTTATTTTTTATCATAAATGAAAATATAATTTTCATTTATGATGGTGTCAGGTTTTATATTTAAGAATAATCGGAATGTTCAAAGGGTAAAACATTATTCAATTCGCGTTATATTGTCGGTAATATTAATACCATTCTTACTTGCAGATCGTTATTGTGAACCATCATCAGATATCCGGTATTTATCTCATTTTATGTTCATTTTTCATGTCCGGATAATGATGCAGGGTAATTTCTGAGTCAGGGATTAAGCAGAATTTATTGTTCTGAAATAGGTTCGGTGAGCACCTGCTTCATTTTATATACAGGAGTTATGTAATATGCCTATCGTTATCGGCGTTGTTGATAAAGCAACGCGCGTGACAAAAAAAGCAGTAACCTCAGTCAAAGACGGGGTTAATGTGCTGAAAGCCGTTCCGGGAGTGGATTATGTGCTGGTCGATAAGCAAACCGGAACAGCACCGCAGAAAGCGATCATGATCCGTGACGGTAATAACCTGAAGTTATTTCTGATGGGAGAAGAAGATCCATCGGTGGTCATTGAGGATTATTATCTGGTTCCCGGTCAGATTATCGGCGAAGCAGCGGATAAACAGGTGCATGACTACACGCCGCAATCTGCGGTGGAGCATGACAATATCGGCAGTATGGCAGATAAACAGGCGGCAGTTCAGCAGCCGGGTGAAAAATTGCTGGCACCGATTACATGGGAATCATCCGGCCCGGGCTGGGAGTTGCTGACTTTCCTGGGGCTGGCTGTGGCCGGCGGGACTGCTGCGGCGATCGCCAAAAATAATCATTCAGATGATGATCATAAAAATAATGATTCATCCGCTGATAATAAAGATAACGGAAATACCGGCACTGATGATACCGGCAACGGCAATGCCGGTACGGATGATAAGGGTAACGGTAACGCCGGAACCGAAAACAGCGGTAACGGTAACACGGGTACCGACGACAAAGGTAACAGCAATACCGGAACAGAAAACACCGGAACAGAGACCGGCGGTAACAATCACACCGGTGCGGATGAGCAGGATAACAATAATACCGACACAAATGATAACGGTAATACTGCTGCGGATGATCAGGAGAGTACCGATGTACCGGCTGATATTACCGCGATTGCCGCCATTGATGATGTTACGGATTCTGCCGGGGCTGATCCTGAAAACCTGTCAGCAATGACACCGGTATTAACCGGACATCTTGATAATGCACTGACGGAAGGCCAGGTGGTGGTCATCTCCCGTGATGGTCATGTGGCGGGGTATGCCACGGTGGAGAATGACGGTAAATGGACATTCAATGATACCTCCGGCGATTTTGAGCAGGGACAGACTTACCATTACACCGCGCGTGTTGAAGGTAATGGTGTGAGCGGCGCGGAATCCGATCCGTTCAGCATTCACTATGACACCACCGGTCAGCACGAAGGAACAGAAATGCCTGCGCTGCCCGGGTCTGAAGATGCGGCAGCCCTGGCTGCCACCGGGCTGCTCTCCGGTCATGACGGCTCCGTGAATCTGGACAAACTGCTGAGTCAGTTACCGGAGCAGGATACCCCGGCAGAACATAGTAATACGGCCACCGCTGCACCGGACTATTTTCAGCCGTCAGCGGAATTTACAGCACATGATATGGTGAATCAGGATCTGACGTCATTAACAGAGGCGCAGACCACACTGTTCTGATTCGCAGAACAACAAACAGAACGGGCCGCCGGTCATCATGACCGGCGGCCCGTTTTATTATGCGGAGCGGGAAACGCCCGGTGATACGCCGCTATCAATGTGATAACCGGAATTATTAAATTGAGAAGGCAATCGATTGTTATGCCGTCCGGCCTGAAAAATGACATTTTACAGGTGTCATAAAAATGCGGCGGGTATCTCGTTTTCAGCGGAAAAATGCCTGAAAAAACCGGAAACCGGTCACGAAACACAGCATTTATGCTGACAGAAAATCGCGCTGGTCTGAATTTTGCTCAATCGTTTAAATGATGAACCGATACCCGGGCCGGGTTCGTCATCATAGTGAGACACCCTGACGCCAGGGGTCATTTTCCGAGATCTTCGAATCGAAGCCGGGGAGTCCCGGTTGTAAGGGAGTCTGTTTCATGAGCAATCATAGTGTGGATCAAGCACAGGAACCGGTTAAGCCCGTTATTGACGAAGTTGAAGAAATATTACCTGCGGGAAAACTGATGATGCTGGGATTACAGCATGTGCTGGTGATGTATGCCGGTGCAGTAGCGGTACCGCTGGTTATCGGTGACCGGCTGGGGCTGAGCAAGGAAGTGGTGACACTGCTTATCAGTTCAGATCTGTTTTGCTGTGGTATCGTAACACTGTTGCAGTGTATCGGTATCGGGAAATTTGCCGGTATCCGTCTTCCGGTGATTATGTCTGTGACGTTCGCGGCGGTGACGCCGATGCTGGCTATCGGTGCCAACCCGGATATCGGCCTGATGGGGATTTTCGGTGCCACTATTGCAGCGGGGGTGCTGACAACACTGATCGTCCCGCTGATGGGAAAACTGATGCCGCTTTTCCCCAATATGGTCACCGGTATTGTGATCACCTCTATCGGACTGAGTATCATGCAGGTGGGAATTGACTGGGCAGCCGGGGGCAAAGGTAACCCGGAATATGGTCACCCGCTCTACCTTGGTATCTCATTTGCCGTTCTGCTGTTTATCCTGTTTATTACCAAATTCTGCAAGGGCTTTCTCTGTAATATCTCGGTATTACTGGGGATTATCTTTGGTTTTGTGTTGTCGCTGATGTGCAATGAGGTCAGTTTCGACGGCTATACGGATGCGCCCTGGTTTAAACTGGTTACCCCGATGGCACTGGGCACACCAACGTTTGAGCCTATCTCTATTATCACCCTCAGTGTGGTACTGCTGATTGTCTTTATTGAATCGATGGGGATGTTTCTGGCGCTCGGGGAAATTGTCGGCCGCCCGGTCGGAAAAGACGATATTGTGCGCGGATTGCGGGTGGACGGGATCGGGACAATTATCGGCGGTCTGTTCAACAGTTTCCCGCATACCTCATTTTCCCAGAATGTCGGGCTGGTGGGTGTGACGAAAGTCCACAGCCGCTGGGTGTGTGTGGTCTCCGGATTTATCCTGATTATCTTTGGTCTGCTGCCGAAAATGGCGGTGGTGATCGCCTCTATTCCGCAGTTTGTGCTCGGCGGTGCGGGGCTGGTGATGTTCGGCATGGTGCTGGCGACGGGGATCCGCATTCTGTCCCGTGTTGATTACAGCGGCAATAATTACAATCTCTATATTGTGGCGATAAGCCTGGGGGTCGGGCTGACGCCGACACTCTCCGGTAATTTCTTTGCCAAATTGCCGATGTTCTTACAGCCGCTGCTGCACAGCGGGATCCTGCTGGCGACGGTCAGTGCGGTGATCCTCAACCTGTTTTTTAACGGTTATCATCCGAAAAAGGAAAGTCCGGCAACGTGATATGAATCACTAAGCATAACCCGAAGTGGTGATTGACACCGATGCAGAAAAGCATCGGTGTTTTTTTATGGACGGGCGTATACTGAATTATTAGTAAGCACAATTATTGGCAACCTAAATCATATCAGTAAGGCCGTACTATGAGTGGAATCATCACGGAGCATGAACCTTTCGGCACATTACTGGGCTATGCGCCCGGCGGTGTGGCTATCTATTCCTCTGACTACGATACCATCACGGACGCAGAGAAAGAGGATGATATTTCCTTCCGCAGTTATATCGGAAATGAATATATGGGATACAAATGGCAGTGTGTGGAATTTGCCCGCCGCTTCCTGTATCTCAATTACGGTGTGGTGTTTACCGATGTCGGGATGGCGTACGAGATTTTTTCCCTGCGTTTTCTGCGTCATGTGGTGGATGACAGCATTTTGCCGCTGCGGGCGTTTAAAAATGGCTGTCAGCAGGCACCGGTAGCCGGGGCATTGCTTATCTGGCAGGAGGGAGGAGAGTTTAAACGCACCGGTCATGTGGCGGTGATAACCCAGGTGTGTGCGGATAAAGTCCGGATTGTGGAACAGAATGTCATTCACCATAAACTGCCGCGCGGTCAGCAATGGACCCGTGAGCTGCCGATGCATGTCAAAGACGGTTATTACACCCTGTCCGATACGTTCCCGGATACGCAGATCCTCGGCTGGATGATCCAGACAATTGATGATGAGTATGCGTGGACCGAACCGGCGGTGAACCCGGCGCTGATGACACTGCATGCCGCCCGCCTGGACGAGAAAGCCGACTTCACCGGAAAATGGCTGGATGAGTCGGATCCGATGGAAAAAGCCTATATCAAAGCGAATCACGGTCACAATCTGAATGCGGATCCGCACGAGTATTTCACCATTTCGGAAACCGCCGAAAATGCCCTGATGCAGGCGACCAACGAAGTTCATCTGATGTATCTGCACGCCACCGAAAAAGTGCTGAAAGATGATAATCTGCTGAAATTATTCAATATCCCGGAAATCCTCTGGCCGAGACTGCGGCTCTCCTGGCAGAACCGCCGTCACGATATGGTGACCGGCAGACTGGATTTCTGCATGGATGAGCGCGGGCTGAAGGTGTATGAATACAATGCGGATTCTGCTTCCTGCCATGCGGAAACCGGGCGGATTATTGAAAAATGGGCGAAACAGGGTGGTCTTACCGAAGGCTGGGATCCGGGGGAACGCCTGTCAGACATGCTGGCGGATATCTGGAAACACACCTCAGCCAAGCCGTTTATCCATATTATGCAGGATAAAGACAGCGAAGAAGATTACCACGCCCTCAATATGGCGCAGGCCATTACGGCGGCAGGGTACGGATACCGGATCATTCACGGGCTGGATGAACTGAGCTGGAATGAAAGCGGGCAGGTCATCGACGGCGAAGGGCGTGTGCTCAAATGTGTCTGGAAAACCTGGGCGTGGGAAACGGCGCTGGAACAACTGCGTCAGGAAAGTGAAAGCGACCGGACATACTCCGCGCTGCCTATCCGTACCGGTCATCCGCGCCATGGAAATGATGTGCGGCTGATTGATGTGCTGCTGCGCCCGGAAATCCGGGTATTTGAACCACTGTGGACGGTGATCCCCGGCAACAAAGCGATTCTGCCGATCCTGTGGTCGCTGTTCCCGCATCATCCTTATCTGCTGGATACGGAATTTCAACTCAGCGACGAACTGCGCCGGACCGGTTATGCGGTTAAGCCGATTGCCGGACGCTGCGGCAGCAATATCGGGCTGGTGGATCACCGCGATGAAGTGCTGGATGAAACCTGCGGTCGTTTCGGTGAGCAGGAAAATGTCTATCAGCAGCTCTGGTGTTTACCGAAAGTGGCAGGCCGCTATATCCAGATGTGCGCCTTTACGGTCGGTGGTCACTACGGTGGTGTCTGTCTGCGTTCGGATCCGTCTTTGGTTATTAAAAAAGAGAGTGATATTGAGCCGCTGCGGGTACTGGAGGATAAGGACTTTCTGGCAGAGAACTGATTTCTTACAGTGATACTTTTCCCGGGCAGCCCCGTATTCGCCGGTGGCTGCCCGTTTTTATATCCATTTGATCTGATTTATATTTCCTTTCTTTCCGCGAACGCACTCCTTTCCCGTATAAAAATCAGGGTTAAAAAACAGTGGTCAACCGCAATAAAAATCATTATCGTTATATTATAACATAACAAAATGAGGCAACCATGAAACCCGATATTCATCCGGATTACCGGACTGTCATCTTCCACGACACCGCCGCAGACGTGTATTTCAAAGTCGGATCCACCATCAGAACGGAAAGAACCATTGAGTTTGAAGGGCAGACGTATCCTTATGTCACTCTGGATGTCTCATCTCATTCTCACCCGTTCTATACCGGCAAACAGAAAACACACTCTCAGGAAGGGAATGTGGCCCGTTTTACCAAGCGCTTCGGGCGTTTTGTCCATTAAAAGAAGAGGAAAAACCGATGCAGGTATTAAGTTCACTGAAAAGTGCGAAACAGCGCCATCCGGACTGCAAAATTGTCCGCCGTCGCGGTCGTATCTATGTGATTTGTAAGTCCAATCCGCGTTTTAAAGCCGTACAGGGGTGATTATGACAGCTAAATCAGTTCTCCCGTTACTGTTGCTGGCGGGATTATTCAGCGGTGCGGCGGCGGCACACGGACACCATCACGACAAACCGCAGACAGAAGCACAGCGCAAGGCCGCAGAAGGGATTTTTGCGGATAAGGATGTCAAAGACCGGCAGCTGAGTGACTGGGACGGAGTCTGGCAGTCGGTTGCGCCTTATCTGGCCAGCGGCGAGCTGGATCCGGTGATGCAGGCGAAAGCTGCGAAGAATGGCGATAAAACGGCAGAAGAGTATCGTGCGTATTATACAAAGGGATATAAAACCGATGTGGATATGATTGGTATTGAAAATAATATCATCGAATTCCATCGCGGGGATAAGGTGGATCAGTGTGAGTATCAGTATGCCGGTTACCGGATCCTGAATTACACCTCCGGCAAGAAAGGGGCGCGTTATCTGTTTGAGTGCAAAGATAAAAATAGTCATGCACCGAAATATATCCAGTTCAGCGACCATATCATTGCGCCGGAAAAAGCCGGTCATTTCCACCTGTATATGGGCAATGAATCCCAGGAGGCTCTGCTGACTCAACTGGACAACTGGCCGACGTATTATCCTTATACGATGAGCGGAAAAGATATCGTTCACGACATGCTGCACCACTGACAGCAAAGCGGCACAGCACTATAAAACCGACAGCCCGGAAACAATCTCTGTTTCCGGGCTGTTTTGTTATTTCATTAACAGATTAATATAAAACTTGATTAATCGTGTCAGTTCAAAATAAAATAAGAATAAGCGATTCAGCTAATCAGTTTAAACAGATTTACCACAACAAACACCCGATGTTTTCTGGTTTTATTCCGGACTGATTTATTTGATATCAATCACAGTATGTATGTAACGATAAAACACATATTTCAATATTACTCTTCTAAGATTATGAAAACAAACACATGTTTGCTGATATGACAACCAATGCATAACAGATTGATAGATATGAAAATTATTTTTAATTAAATCCTCTATTTTTGAAGGTTATTATTTTGTGTTTTTTATTCTATTTTTGAAGATATAAAAAACATGATCGCCTTCCGGTTTTTTTGCTGAAAACCCATACCCTGCATTTTACGATCATGACTCAAATTCCGGTGAAATCTTTATTTCAGCGCTTTACTTTGTCGCGGGCAAAAAATAAAACAAGCACATGTTTAATAACTAACAAGTGTCCGCTTATGACCAGTCGAGAAAAACAAATCCTTCAGATCCTCCGGCGTGATCCGCTCATTCCGCAGCAGGAACTGGCCGGCGTATTAGGTATCAGCCGCTCTGCGGTGGCCGGACATATCATGAATCTGATGAATAAAGGCTACATCAAGGGTAAAGGATACATCCTCTCCGAGCACCGCTATGTGGTGACTGTCGGTTCAGCCAATATGGATGTTTGTGGTTATTCTGACCTGAATCTGGTGTATGAAGATTCTAATCCCGGTCACATTAAATGTTCACCCGGCGGGGTCGGGCGCAATATCGCCCAGAATATTGCCCTGCTGGGCTGCGAATCGCATTTTATCTCTGTTATCGGTGATGATTTCTACGGTAACACCCTGTACGAACAGGCAAAACTGGCCGGTGTGAATGTCAGTAATCTGCATCGTCTGCACGGGGAAACCACCTCCACCTATCTGTCTTTGCTGGATCCGCAGGGTGAAATGATCACTGCCATCAATGATATGCGCATCCTGGAAAAACTGACCCCGGCGCTGCTGGCAACCTCCCGCGATCTGATCCGCCACGCCGGTGTGCTGGTGGCGGACTGCAATCTCTCAGAAGGTGCGCTGGAGTGGCTGTTTACCAATGCGGGCAATGTCCCGGTCTTTGTCGATACCGTTTCCGCGTTCAAAGCAAACAAAATCAAGCCGTGGCTCAGCCATATCCACACCCTGAAACCGAACCGCTTTGAGGCGGAAATTCTCACCGGTATCAAAGTAGATAATAAACAGGATGTGGTGCGTGCCGCCAATGCTCTGCATGAGCAGGGTGTGCAGCGCATTGCCCTGAGTATGGGCGGCGAAGGCGTTTATTACAGCGAGGCGGGCGGTGAAAACGGCTGGTCGAAGCCGTTCAGTGTCCACATTGTCAATGTGACCGGTGCCGGTGACGCCATGATGGCAGGCCTTGCCCGCTGCTGGCTCGAAGGCGAGCCGCTGTCACAGAGTATCCGTTTTTCCCAGGGCTGCTCCGCCCTGACGCTCGCCAGCGAGCTGACAAATAATCCCGGTCTGTCAAAAGACAGTGTTCACAAACTAATGGAATCACAAGCATGAAAACTCAACAACTGAACGCAGAATATCTGGACATTTCCCCTGAGGTTGCACAGGCGCTCGCGGAGAAAAAGCCGGTTGTGGCACTGGAATCCACCATTATTTCTCACGGCATGCCGTATCCGGACAACGTGAAAATGGCACTGGAAGTGGAACAGCGTATCCGCGACAACGGTGCGATCCCGGCGACGATTGCGGTGATTAACGGCCGTATGAAAGCAGGTCTGTCTCATGACGAAATTGAGATGCTCGGCAAAGAAGGCCACAAGGTGATGAAAGTGAGCCGCCGCGACCTGCCGTTTGTGATCGCCCAGGGCATCCACGGTGCGACGACCGTTGCCTCCACCATGATTATCGCGGAAATGGCCGGGATTGCTGTTTTTGCCACCGGCGGGATCGGCGGTGTTCACCGTGGTGCGGAACACACCTTTGATATCTCAGCGGATTTACAGGAACTGGCACAAACCAATGTTGCGGTTGTTTGCGCGGGTGCCAAATCTATCCTGGATCTGGGGCTGACCACAGAATATCTGGAAACCTACGGCGTACCGGTTGTCGGCTATCAGACGGATAAATTACCGGCATTCTTCTGCCGTGAAAGCGAATTCCCGGTCACCATCCGCATGGAAACCCCGGAAACTGTGGCAAAAGCACTGCACGCCAAGTGGGCGACCGGCCTGAACGGCGGCATGGTCATTGCCAACCCGATCCCGCATGAGTTTGCCATGCCGGAAGAAACCATCAACAGCGCGATCGCACAGGCAGTACGTGAAGCGGATGAGCAGGGCATTAACGGCAAAGCAAGCACACCGTTCCTGCTGGCCCGTGTGGCAGAGCTGACCGGCGGTAACAGTGTGAATTCTAACATTGAGCTGGTGTTCAATAACGCGAAACTGGCTGCCCGTATCGCCTCCGCTTATCAGCAACTGTAAGCGGCTGACCGGTAACCGGTCATAACAACAAATGAAATACCTGACCCGGTAAGGTGCTGATCTCACAATCAGCCTTTACCGGGCATTGCAGCATACAACTGATGAGTATAATAACCACGGGGCCGGATTATGGATTTATTACGGAGTTTGGCGGGGATCGGCGTCTTATTACTGATAGCATTTCTCTTTTCGGTGAATAAGCGGAAAATCAGTCTGCGCACTGTCGGCGCGGCACTGCTGTTACAGGTGGCACTCGGTGCCATCATGCTGTATATCCCGGCGGGGAAATGGTTTATTCAGACCATTGCGTCGGGCGTGAACAACGTTATTGCCTACAGTGATGCGGGCAGCGCCTTTATTTTCGGCAGCCTGGTCGGCCCGAAAATGGATGTGTTATTTGACGGCGCCGGGTTTATCTTCGCATTCCGCGTCTTACCGGCCATTATTTTTATCACTTCTCTGATCGCGATTTTGTATTACCTCGGCATTATGCGCTGGGTGATCAACATTCTGGCGTATGTCTTCCAGAAGACCATGAAAATCAGCAAGATCGAATCCTTTGCGGCAGTAACCACCATTTTCCTCGGGCAGAATGAGTTACCGGCGGTACTGAAACCCTTTGTCAGCCGGATGAATAACAATGAATTATTCACCGTGATTTGCAGCGGCATGGCTTCCATTGCCGGATCAATGCTGGTGGGTTACGCCGGGCTGGGCGTACCGATTGAATATCTGCTGGCGGCATCCCTGATGGCAATTCCGGGCGGGATCCTGTTTGCACGGATGTTAAGCCCGGCGACACAGGAGTCCACCGTGGAATTCACCGAAATCTCTTTTAGTGAAAAACGCCCTGCCAGTATTATTGAGGCGGCGGCAGGCGGTGCGATGCTCGGGCTGAAAATTGCCGTCGGTGTGGCAACGGTGGTGCTGGCGTTTGTGGCCCTGATTGCCCTGATTAACGGGTTGATTGGCGGCCTCGGCGGCGTGATGGGTTTTGAGGGGGTCAGCCTGCAAAGTCTGTTCGGCTATATTTTCTCACCGCTGGCGTATCTGATGGGGGTGAGCAGTGAGCATATTGCGCTGGCGGGCAGCCTGATCGGCGAAAAACTGGCGATCAACGAGTTCGTGGCCTATGTGGATTTCTCCCCGCATTTACACGACGGCACGCTGGATGCCAAAACGATTGCGGTGATCTCTTTTGCCTTATGCGGTTTTGCCAACTTCGGTTCGATTGCGGTGGTGGTCGGGGCGTTCAGCGCGGTTGCACCGGAGCGGGCATCGGATATCGCCCGTGTGGGTGTCCGCGCACTGTTGGCAGCGACCTTATCCAACCTGATGAGTGCCACTATTGCCGGATTGTTTATCGGCCTGGCCGTGGCACCGGGTGTCTGACCGGTTCAGATGAATGTCCGGTATTTACAGCCGCTTCCTTATAAAGGACGCGGCTGTTACCAGCTGATACGATTCAATTTTTTTTATTCCGCTTAAGACCGCGTCAGGTCAAAAAACCAAATCCCGCTCCCCGTTAAAGTAAAAAAAATCCGGTAGCCCTGTTGCGCGTGTGTTATTGCCTTCCTGCATCCGCAGAATTTGACCCGCCCCGCAAAATGACCATAAAACAGACTACGATGGGCCGAATGTGCCCGGTTATTGCATGGTTACCAATACTGAAAACCCGGAAAGCGATAGGTGAACATGAATAAATGTATTGTTGCGGACAGCCGGAAATGCATCGGATGTCACGCCTGCGAAATTGCCTGCGTTGTCGCGCATAATGATCACCACTGGCCACATGACAGCCGTGATTACACCCCCCGTATCCGTGTCATGTTCAAAGAGAGTGACAGCCTCGCTGTCACCTGCCGCCAGTGTGAAGACGCCCCCTGTGCCGCTGCCTGCCCGGTGGATGCCCTGTATGTGGCGGACAATATTGTCAAACTGGATCAGGAAAAATGTATCGGCTGTAAAAGCTGTGTGCTGGTCTGTCCGTTCGGGGCGATGGAAATGGTGATGACGTTCGATCACTCGCACGAACTGGCGCAGAAATGCGATTTATGTGATACCACCGGCGGGTCACCCGCGTGTGTGGCTAACTGCCCGACCAACGCACTCAGCATCCTGGATGAACAGAAACTGGTGATCCTGCGCAATGATCGCCTGATGCGGGCAGCCACCGGCGCATACAATCAGGCGCGTCAGTCGGAAATCCGTTTTGAGATCCTCAAACGTCCGCCGCGTGAAGGAACACAGAAACAGAGTGCGGCACTGCGTAAAAATCATTTCGGCGAAATTTATATCGGGCTGAATGAACAGTGTGCCGGTTATGAAAGTGAGCGCTGTCTGTACTGCTCACAAAAGGCGATGTGTAATATGTCATGCCCGCTGCATAACGCGATTCCGGACTTTGTCCGTCTGGTGCGTGAAGGTAAAATTATTGAGGCGGCGGAGCTGAGCAATTCGACCAGTTCACTGCCGGAAATCTGCGGCCGGGTCTGCCCGCAGGACAGATTGTGCGAAAGCCGCTGTACGCTGCGTAACCACGGCGGCGCGGTCACTGTCGGGAATATTGAACGCTATATCACGGATACCGCTTTTGAGATGGGCTGGCGTCCGTCGGTGGCGGAGGATGTGGTTCCGCGCCCGGAACGTGTCGCGATTATCGGTGCCGGGCCAGCCGGACTTGGCTGTGCGGATGTGCTGACCCGTGCCGGAGTGAAAGCGGAAGTGTTTGAGCGCCATCCTGAAATCGGAGGCCTGCTGACCTTCGGGATCCCGCCGTTCAAGCTGGACAAGCAGCTGATGGCACAGCGGCGGCAGATTTTCACGGATATGGGGATCACCTTCCGTCTGAACTGTGAGGTCGGTAAAGATATCCCGTTCAGCCGTCTGATGAGTGAGTATGATGCAGTACTGCTGGGAGTCGGCACCTACGGCATGATGAAAGCCGGGCTGGAGCATGAGGATTCCCCGGGCGTGGTGCAGGCACTGCCGTTCCTGATCGCCAGTACCCGTGAGGTGATGGGGCTGCCGGTAGCGGATGAATACCCGTGGATTGATGTGAAAGGGAAAAAAGTGGTGGTACTCGGCGGCGGTGATACCGCAATGGACTGTGTCCGTACTGCTGTCCGCCGTGGTGCTGAGAGTGTTATCTGCGCTTACCGCCGTGATGAGGCGAGTATGCCGGGCTCGAAGAAAGAGGTGATCAACGCCCGTGAAGAGGGGGTGGAATTCCTCTATAACGTGCAGCCGCAGTTTATTGACCGCACTGAACAGGGGGCGGTCAGCGGTATCGGGCTTATCCGTACGCAACTCGGTGAACCGGGGCCGGATGGCCGCCGCCGTCCGAAACCGGTGGAAGGGTCTGAATTTATCCTTGATGCGGATGTGCTGATTATGGCGTTCGGCTTTCAGTCGCATCCGATGCCGTGGCTCAGCGGTTATAATGTCCAGCTGGATAAATGGGGACAGATTAAAACCGGCGGCAACGGTCGCATGAGTAATCAGACCACCAACCCGAAAATCTTTGCTTCCGGTGATGCGGTACACGGCGCGGATCTGGTGGTCACCGCTATGGCTGCCGGTCGTCAGGCCGCCCGCGAGATGCTGAGTATGTTCGATGAACAGGCACAGTCACCACAGGCTATGGTCAGTAACGCATAACAGAAAGCCGTAAAAACAAAACCGCGATAATTATTATCGCGGTTTTTTTACGGGCAAAAATCAGAGAGGTCAGATAACGCGTTTGTTCTCCGCACTCATGGCCATATCCGGCAGGTCCCGCTCTGCATCCGGGATATCCAGCATTGCCCCGAGCTCCTCTGCCAGCACATCCGGCTCTTCCTCATTGGCTGCACCACGCGGTTGTCCGACCGGGATCAGCAGATTCAGGATAATCGCCGTCAGACCGCCGACGCAAATCGGGTTCTCGGCAAGGATATATAAAGACGGCGGCAGGATACTGAAGATCTGCGGATCATAAGAAACCCCCAGCCCGAGACCCAGGGATGTTGCCACAATCAGGGTTTCGCGGCGGCGCAGGCCGTTGGAGATAATAATGCGCAGCCCGGCAATGGCGATCATGGAGAACATCAGTGTCATTGCCCCGCCCAGTACCGGTGCCGGAATGGTGGTAAAGAACCAGCCGATACTAGGGAACAGGCCGAGGAACACCAGGATCACAGCAATAAAGCGCCCGATATAACTGGAGGCCACACCGGTCATCTGGATCACACCGTTGTTCTGGGCAAAGGTGGTCAGCGGCAGTGAGCCGAGAGCTGACGCGATAACGGACACCACACCATCCGCCATCACACCGCCTTTCAGCCGGTTCTGGTACACCTCACCGTTAATCGGCTGATTGGACACCATGGCTGTCGCTGTCAGGTTGCCGACCGCTTCCAGCACGCTGAGGATATAAATAATGGCGACCACCAGGAAGTGGGTGAAATTAAATGAGAAGCCGAATTTAAACGGCACCGGGACCGTAATAAATGCGGTGTTCTGATAAGTGCTGAAATCCACCAGTCCGAGGAACAGCGAAGCAATGTAGCCCGCCACCAGGGCAATGGCGATCCCGCCCATCCGCAGCAGCGGACTTTTGCAGCAGTTAAAACCAATCACCACCAGCAGAACCAGTAATCCCACACCGATATTTTCATAGTTGCCGTATGTACCGGCCGATTTGGCGGAGAAACCGCCGCCGAAGTCGATAATCCCGACCTTGATAAGACTCAGACCGATCATCAGCACCACCACGCCGCTGACTGTCGGGGTGATTATCCGGCGCAGATAAGGCAGTACAAAAGAGGAACCGACAACCAGGAAAGCACCGGCGAAAGAGACGCCGAGCAGAGAGGACAAAATCAGTTCTTCATGGATCCCGTCACTGCGCATGGCGGTACCGATGGCAATCATGGCAGTCACAAATGAGAAATTGACGGACTGAATAGATAACAGGCCAGAGCCCATCGGGCCGTAGCGGTGAACCTGTATCCAGGTACCGATGCCGGAGGCAATCATGACCATAGAAACCAGATAGGCTGTGGTATCGGCGGATAAATCCAGGGCTTTGCCCACAATCAGGGCAGGCATCACCATCGGAACAAACAGGGCCAATAAATGGGTTACCGCACCAAGAAGGGCCTGGAAAAACGGGGGCTTGTCGTCCAGCTGATAGATTAGATCAGAGGTTGGATGATTGAGATCTGACATCCTTCTCTCCTTTATAATAAATGGAATGAGAGGTCATACGTCGGCCTCAGCGGATCGTTTGGTACAGGGAATAAAGCAATAACTGAACCAGCGGCGCGACAAAGAAATAAAAATGTGAGAGATCTCTTAAATCATCTGCGATTTGTGAAATGTATCACCGGAATTTGCGAAGGGCTTTCCGCTACGGTCAGCCGGACCGATAAAAAGCGGTGTGAACAGGGTTTGTGCAGTATGAGAATGATATCATCTCATTTTGATAATGAAACGGCAGTGATAATGGTATCCCCCGGAACCCAGCACAGGAAAGGGATGCGGGTCATTCAGGCATTCTGCAGAGTGACTATTCCGCTAATGAAAATTTCTTTAAATAAGATATTTCCATTTTTCGCTAATGGAATTATATTAGGCATTAGTTTATTAAATAATATATACCAATTAAGAATGTACAATTATCTTAAATAAACGGAAAAAGGTAAAAATGGATTACGTAATAACACGAGCCATCATTATATAAATTAATGTTTCATTGTTATTTTTTTGTTACCGGACAGCCTTGTTATTGTTCATTGCAAAAAAAACGGCAGATGTAAAATATAAATTATATTAGTATGTTATGTATCTTTTGATAAAGAGGTCGTTTATTCATCATATGAGTATTATCCTAAAAACACAGAAGCAGCATAAGGAAAAATTCGGTCTTAAATTTCATCAAAATAATCATATGACATGCTTGCCCGGATTCTTCATCTCCCCATCCTGATAATTCGATATTTAATCCTGCATTTGCATTGATGGTTGATTTTTTATGTTACAAGCGAAAGAAGAAGAATTACTAATAAAAGGAATAACGATGAAAAAAACACGCTATTTACATATAAAGCTAATCCATTTCTTATTGACGATATATTTTATGATGATAATCTTTATCGCAATAAGAAACTGAGTTATGTTTGTTATATGTAAGGCAAATACAGAACTTGTTTTAAATTGAGTCTTTTCTTATTGGCCTTTAGATGTTTTAAATGTAGATTGAAAGTGTGTTCACGTTATTATTCTCAATTTTAATTAAATACCGAAGTGTTGTTTTATAATTTCATGTCTGACATGATCTGTAAGTTAATATTCAGATATACCCCTGGAAATATTAAAAATGCAGTTATTACAGATGTTTCTTATAACCGGATTGTTATAAGGTAATATACCCGCAAGGATGCGAATATAACCGGACTGATACGTTATTATCTTAAAAAATAAAGGAATTATTTTTTAATGATTTAGCGGGATAACGGATATATCCCTCAGGGACATAAACGGATGTTACCGGACAAGGTTGCCGGTGTAAACGGACTTACCACACGGATGTATTATCAGGGAGCCTGTATTTTATCACCACAGGTAATAAACGGATTTACCCCGGGAAGGGGACGGTAAACGGAATTTACCGTTACAAGGAAGTAAGAGCGGACAGGTGTCATGCCCCGATGCTCTGATGAAAATGGATTTTCACTGTAGTACGCATGACAAATCAAGGTAGTTAAGTGTTGTCAGTACAAGGTAAAACATCGGTAATTATGGCGACCCTGTTGACGGAATACAGCAAGGTCGCCAATTTTTTTCTGTTACCGGGCGTTTTTCAGACGGTTTACCGCTTCCGCCAGCAGTGCGCGCGGCGTACCGAAGTTAATCCGCAAATACTCTTCACCATCCGCCACATAATGACTGCCATCCTCAACCACCACGCCGGTCTGCCGGGCATAATCCAGTGTCAGATCTGTCGCTGTGCGTCCTGTGGCGCTGATATTAACCCAGGCGAGGTAAGAGGACTCCGGCTGCATCATCTGCCAGTCCGGGAAATGTGCCGCCACGGCCTGTGTCAGATAATCCGCATTGCCTCTCAGATAACGGTTCAGCTCATCCAGCCAGTCAGTGCCGTGGTTGTAAGCCTCAATAATGCCCCATACGCCGAACAGGTTAGGCGAGGTAATCGAGTTTTTCTCAAGCTGCCGGCGGAACTGTGCCCGCAGTGCCGGGTCCGGAATGATGCTGTAGGAGGTTTTCAGCCCGCCGAGGTTAAAGGCTTTGTTCGGCGAGGTCAGCAGGATCAGGTTCTCCGGTGCCGCACATCCGGGGCGCAGACAGCCGGTGAAGCTGCCGTACAGCACATGTTCCGCATGCACCTCATCGATCACCAGCAGCACGCCGTATTGCAGACACAAATCTGAGACCTGTTTGATCTCCGCTGCTGTCCAGATACGCCCGGACGGATTATGCGGCGAGCAGAACAGCCAGACTTTCGGCCGGTGTTCGCGCATCTGCGCCTCAATATGGTCAAAATCAAGGTGATAGCGGTTATCCCGTGCCACCAGCGGATTGGTCAGTACCGTCACATTCTGCCGGGTCACCGCATGGGCAAACGGATCATACACCGGTGTGTTCATCATCACGCAGTCGCCGGGCTGACAGAATGCCTGCACCAGATAGTGCAGGGTGGAAACCGTGCCGTAACTGAGAGTCACCCACTCCGGCTGAACCGTGACCTGATGACGCGCTGCCTGGAAGCGGATCACCGCATCGTAAAATTCATCAAAGCACCAGGTGTAGCCGAAGGTACCGTGCTGTGCCACCTGCGTGAACCGCTCAATCACTGCGGGCGGGGATTTGAAATCCATATCCGCTATCCACAGCGGAATGAAATCCTGCGGGACATCCCCGAAACGGGAACAGACATACTGATGATCCCATTTCCGGCAGCGATCACTTTTGCGCTCAATTATTTCATCAAAATCGTACATGCTCAGTTCCTGTTAAATTAAGGCTTCAATGCCGGATTTCACACTCTGCACCTGCGGGCCGATAATCACCTGCACACTGTGGGCATCCAGTACCACCACAGAGAGGGCACCGGCGTCTTTCAGGGTTTTCTGATCCACCTTATCCATATCTTTCACCACCAGACGCAGACGGGTGATACAGTTATCCAGCGAATCAATATTTTCTTTACCGCCGAGCGCGGTGAGGATCAGGTTGTGATCGTATTTGGCTTTGCCGCGTGCTTTTGTATTGGCTTTCACTGCCTGTTCCGCGCCGTCAGCGGCATCTTCACGGCCCGGTGTTTTGACATCATGCTTCAGAATGTACCAGCGGAAGACAAAGAAGTAGATAGCGAACCAGATAATCCCGACCGGGAACACCAGATACCATTTGGTGGCGGTTCCCTGCATGATACCGAAGATCAGCAGATCCAGAATCCCGCCGTCAGTGTTCCCGATCGTCACGCCGAGCAGTGCCATCACCAGCAGGGCAAGACCGGACATAATAATGTGGAAGATATAGAGCACCGGCGCGATAAACAGGAACAGAAACTCAATCGGCTCGGAAATTCCGGTCACGACGGAAACCAGTACCCCGGAAAGTAATAACCCTTTGATCACCGGACGGTTCTCCGGTTTTGCGGTGCGGTAGATAGCGTAAGCCACCGCGGGCAGACCAAAGATAAAGGTCGGCATAAAGCCCTGTGACAGGAACGCGGTGACATGCGGGCTGAACGGCAGACCGGCCTTCAGTTCGGCATAGAAAATATTCAGGGCTCCGGCGACTTCATTGCCGTCAACAAATTCCGTGCCCCCGGCCGGGGTAAAGCGCACCATGGCCAGCAGAATATGGTGCAGCCCGAATGGCTTGAGCAGCAGCACACCGACACCGTACAGGAACGGGCCGAAAACATCGGTACTCTGAATGATATGGCCGATCCCGGCAATGCCCATGGCGACATATTTCCACAGGAACGGGATCGCGAGGCCGACCAGTGACAGGGTCAGCGCGGTGATAATCGGTACAAAACGGATGCCGCCGAAAAATGCAAAAGCATCATGCAGGACGGTATCCTGGAAACGCTCATGCAGAAAATAGGTGATAACGCCGACCACAATCCCGCCCAGCACCCCCATTTCGAGGGTCTGGATACCGAGAACCACAGACTGCCCGACCTGCTTCATCATTGCCGGGTCGGCAAGCTGGTGGGTGACGGTCAGGTAATAATTGATGCTCATGTTCATCAGCATATAGCCGACAAACCCGGCAAAGGCGCCGACCGCTTTGTTACGGTTTGCCAGCCCGAACGGAATGGCCATGGCAAACATCACCGGCAGATAGGTAAAGGCAAAGCCGCCGACCATTGCCATAAAACCAAAGGTCAGCTGGACAAATTCATTGCCGAGAAACGGAAAACTGCTGATAGCGGAAGGACTGGTGACCGAACTGCCTATCCCGAGTAATAACCCCATGAAAGCCAGTAATGAGACGGGAAACATAAAGGTTTTCCCGAGACTTTGAAAAAATTCCCAGAGTTTGGATTTAAACGACTTTTCCTGCGACATCGTAGAGTACTCCTCAGCTTCTTTATAATTTATTGGTTAAGGGGTGTTACGGAACAGTCTTTTTTATTGTTGTTTTTTTATTATTTTTCGCAGATGAAAAAGGCGGCACTGCGGGGGAACACAGTGCCGCCTGACGGGTTACAGAAGCTGACCTTCCGCACCACAGACGCTGATTTTATCGCGGACAACCGCTTTCATGGCATCCATACCGACCCGCATGTAGTAGCGCGGATCGTTACCTTCCGGATTTTCCGCAAACCAGGCGCGGACCGCTCCGGCAAACGCGATTTTCAGCTCGGTGGCGACATTGACTTTGCACACCCCCAGCTCAATGGTACGGCGGACATCCGCATCCGGCACATCACTCGCGCCGTGCAGTACCAGCGGGATATCCGTGATGCTGCGGATTTTTTCCAGCCGCGCAAAATCAATTTTCGGACGGCTGGTATACAGGCCGTGAGCGGTACCGATAGCCACCGCCAGGCTGTCGATGCCGGTCAGCTGCGCAAAACGGCGCGCTTCATCCGGGGAGGTCAGAAAGGCACTTTCCGCATCCACATCCATATCATCCTCGACGCCGCCGAGACGGCCGAGTTCCGCTTCCACGCTGCAATCCTGACTGTGGCAGAAATCCACCACGGATTTGACCAGCGCGACATTCTCCTCAAACGGGAAATGGCTGCCGTCGATCATGGCACTGCGCACACCCTGGCCGACTTTGGTGCGGATATCGTCAAGGGTTTCGTGATGGTCAAGATGCAGGGCGACCGGCATGGAAAATGAGCGGGAATAGGCATCACACAAGGCATAGATTTCCGGGAAACTGATGTGCTTAAAGGTGCCCGGTGTACCCGCCAGAATCACCGGTGCGCGCAGTTCCGCACAGGCTTCCAGAATGGCTTGAATCGTTTCGGCATTATGGATATTAAATGCCGGAACCGCATAACCGTTGGCCTGTGCATGTGTAAGCAGATATTTGGTTGAGATGATCCCCATGATTACGCTCCTGTGTTCTGATTATTGAAGGGGTGAATAGTCACGCCCTGAACAACGCGGTTAACGGTGCCACTGGCAGACGGGGTATCCGGTGTGATCCCGGTTCTGACAGACTGACTGAGGGCAAATAACTGTGCATACGGCAGGAAACAGAACAGCAGTTCTGTATCGCTGAGGGCATCACCGGCAGGCAGATAACAGTGTGTCCCGGCGCTGATGGCATCATCCGGCCGATCGGCTATTGCGACCACCTGTTTGGCGATCCGGTCGCGGCGCAGTTCAGCCAGCAGATCCAAATCATACTGACGGGTGTAGGGCTGGTTTGAGATGTACACAACCACCAGGGTATCGCCATCGACCAGCGATTTCGGGCCGTGGCGGAAGCCGGTCGGCGTGTCATAAAAGGCGGCAATTTGCCCGGCGGTCAGTTCCAGCAGTTTGAGGGCGGATTCCCGCGCCAGGCCCTGGAAGCTGCCGCTGCCGAGGTAAACCACGCGTTTAAAAGCATCATTACCCGGCAGAATCTGTCCGCTGCTGCCATGCGCGGCGAGAATATCCCGCGCCCGCTGCGCCACAATGGCAAAGCGTTCTGTGCTGAACGTCTGCGGGGCGAGGGCGGCGAGGCAGCTGCACATCATGGAGGTAATGCTGCTGGTCATGGCAAAGGCGTTGTCATTGGTCTGCGGCGGCATCAGCAGGGCAAAACCGTTATCACTGCCCTGTACACGCTGGTACAGATGCCCCTCTTTATTACAGGTGATCACCAGATGCGAACAGCGGGCAACACACTGATTAGCAAGATCAAACGCGGCAACGCTTTCCGGGCTGTTACCGGAACGGGCAAAGGAAACCAGCAGTACCGGTTGCTGCTCAGGCAGATAATCCGCCGGATTGGTGACGATGTCGGTTGTCGGGATCGCCGTGACGCTTTTGCCGGTCAGGCGGCGCAGTACGGGAGAAATCATCTCACCGATAAAGGCGGAGGTTCCGGCACCGGTCAGAATGATACGCAGGTTGTCCTGCGCCAGCAGCGGCGCGAGAAAGGCATCCAGCTGTGCGCGTTGTGAGTCGATTGAGTGTAATGCACTCATCCAGCAATCAGGTTGCTGGCGGATCTCCGTTTCCGTCCAGGTGGAATAGCGGGGTGTGGCGGCAGAAAGAGGGTCGTGCATAGCTTCATCCTTTACATGACGTTCAGCCGAAAGTGAAATGAATCAAAAGATCACTCGATCCGTCATTACCTTTCGGTTGGTTTCGTTTTGAGGTTTAATTTCAATTTACAGGAAGGAAAACGAAGGATCAATGCAGTAATGAAAAGAAAACGAAAAGTGTGACTTACACCACAAGTGAAATGATTAAGCTATTGTTTATTAGTTAGTTATATAAAAATACCCGGCGGATAATCATAAGGAAAAGAAAGGTGCAGAGAGAACCGCACCTCAGAATGAAAGAAAATCAGCGTACCGGCTGCCCGTGGATCCAGGTTTGTGTTACCCGCCAGTCACTGTTCAGGTCATTGAAGTGCGCCCGTTTTCCGGGGGAGATACTGCCGTGTGTTGCGGTGATCCCCAGCAGTTGTGCCGGTTGCAGAGAGGCCATGCGGATGGCGGTTTCCGGCAGCGTACCGGTATCACTGATCATCCGGCTGACCGCGTCATCCAGTGCCAGGGTGCTGCCCGCCAGACCGCCGGAGGCGGTCCGGACAATGCCCGCTTTCATGGTGACATCATGGCCGCAGATATCATAAATGCCGTCCGGCTGTCCGGCCGCCCGCATGGCATCGGTGATCAGCACCGTGCGGTGTGCGGCACACTGACAGACAATCCGCATCACTGCCGGGTGGACATGATGCCCGTCAGCGATAAGCTCCAGCCAGGCGCGCGGGTCGGATAATCCGGCTCCCGCCATGCCCGGTTCGCGGTGATGCAGGCCGGTCATGCCGTTGAAACAGTGAACCAGCCCGTCAGCCCCGGCATCAAGTGCCGCCAGGGTCTGTTCATACGTGGCGGCACTGTGGCCGAGCATCACATTCAGCCCGCGCTGTTTCAGATGGCGGATGGCATTCAGTGCGTCCGGTTTTTCCGGTGCCAGCGCGACCACTTTCAGTGTGCCCTGCGCATCGGCAATCAGGGTATCCAGCTCACTGATGTGTAATTCACGGAACAGTTCCGGCGGGTGTGCGCCTTTGTTCTGCGGCGTGAAATACGGCCCTTCCAGATAACTGCCGAGCACTTCCGCCACTGGTTCTGTGGTGGTCTGCTGCTGACAGTAACGGGCGATCCGTGCGAGAGTGCTGCCCAGATCCGGCAGCGGGGCGGTCACCGTGGTGGCGAGCCACGCAGCGACCCCCTGTTGTGCCTTGAAAGCGGCAATGGTTTTCAGTGCCTGCGGGTTATCATCCATCACATCCATACCCTGCCCGCCGTGGACATGAGTATCGATGTAGGCCGGGCAGAGCTGCTCCGCATCAAACTGTGCTTCTTTTGCCGCCAGCGGCGTGATGGCGGTAATGATGCCGTCTGATACTGCCACCGCCTGGTTTTCCCGCCAGCCGTATTCTGTCAGTACCCGGCGGGCACGGATTTGCCGGATCATATGCCTTCATCCTCCGTTTCACAGCAGCGTTCGCGCAGTAACTCGTCCGTCAGGCTGGTTAATCCGCGGTGTCCGCAGGCCAGTGCTTCACGGCGGAATTCAGCCGGAGAGAGCGAATCCCGCTCCAGTGCCATTTCCAGCAGCAGCTGCAGATTGGTGCCGGTGATCACTTCGCGGTCTTCCCGGCCCTGTGACAGGGTGGCAGCCACACGGAACGGGGTACCGCCGAGGATATCGGTCAGGAAAATCACACTGTCGCAGTGTGACATCAGCGCCAGTGCGGCTTCCAGTTCCTGTGTCAGGCGGGCGGTGGTGGATTCCGCCGGAAAATCAACCGCCGCGAAATCCTCCTGCTCCCCGATAATCTGTAACATGGCTTTTTCCAGTCCGGAGGCAAAGCCCCCGTGACCACATAAAATAATTCCCGGCATCAGTTGCTCCTCTTATCACAGGAAATGGGCGAATTTGCCGATGATACCCAGCGCCACGGTCAGTACGATCAGGCGCAGCGGGCTCCAGCCACGGCGCACCAGCCAGAACATTGACAGGGTGTATACCAGCGGCAGGAAAGCAGGCATCAGCTTATCAATCACATCACTCTGTAATTTCACGACCGCATCACCGGCGGTGATTTCCAGTGTGGTTGAGAGCCGTACATACGTTGCCACCAGCGCGCCGATTACGGTCATCCCGACAATCGAGGCCGCATGGCCGACTTTTTTGGTATTGGCTTTGATAAGCGGAATGGCGGCAACCCCCATCCGGTAAGCATAGTGCGCCAGGCCGAAACGCAGGCCGAAATGGACAACGTTAAACATCACCAGAAACACCACTGCACCGAGAATCGATCCCTGCAAGGCGAGGCTGGCACCGATACCGCCGCAGATAGGCAGCAGGGTCAGCCAGAACATAGCATCACCGATCCCGCCCAGTGGTGCACCGACAGCAATTTTGGTGCTCTGGATACTGTTTACATCCTGTTTGGAGCGTTCCATTGCCAGGATGATGCCGATAACAAACGTCACCAGGAAAGGATGCGTGTTGAAGAACCCCATATGGCCTTTCATGGAACGCGCCAGATCACGCGGATTGGTGTGGATTTTTTTCAGTGCGGGCAATAATCCGTACAGCCAGCCCGCCGCCTGCATCCGCTCATAGTTAAAGGAGGCCTGTAACAGCAGGGAGCGCCACGCGACCCGGTTGATATCTTTGCGGGTCAGTTCCGCACCGGTGCTCTGATCTTCATACACGTTCTGGTTACAGTCTGCCGGCAGTAAGGTTTCCGCTTCTGCGGCAGATGAATGATTTTTTTCAGATGCCATCTTCAAATTCCTCGTGTGACGGTTGTGCCGGTTCGCTTTCTGCCGGTTTGCGGACGAAATCGATCATTGCCATCGCAAGTGCGGCGGCGGCGATTGCCAGAACCGGCAGCTGAAGCCAGGCAGCGCCGACAAATCCCAGAATGAAATAAGGAATGTAGGCATTTTTCATCATGATTTTCAGCAGAACGGCAAACCCGATGGCAGGCATAATGCCGCCCGCGACACCCAGGCCGTCAATTAAGCGTGCAGGGAGTACATCAATCAGGGTTTTGGCGTGATCCGCCCCGAAATAGATCGGCAGGAAGGCACAGAGAAAATAGAACGTACCGAGCGCCAGCAGGGCGAGGTAGTTGATGCGCTCAATCCCCCTGGTATCGGCATTGGCAGCCATTTTGTCGCAGCGGGACATCACACCGGACATCACCGAGAACAGGAAGGTGATCCCCATCTGCACTGCCACGGCAAACGGGACTGCAACACCGACCGCCACTTCCGGTTTGACCCCGGTGGAGATAGCAAACGCGGTACCGACAATGGTTCCGATAATCACGTTCGGCGGCTGGGCACCGGCCAGCGGCGCGAGTCCCATCCAGACCAGTTCCAGTGTCCCGCCGGTCAGGATCCCGGTATTGAGATCGCCGAGGATCAGACCGACCACCGGTCCCAGCACCACCGGACGGTGAATGTGCGTGAGTCCGTTAAACAGATCCAATCCGGCAATAAAGGCTACCAGCCCGAGAGCGATAGCTTGTAACAGACTGATTTCCATACATGTATCCTCAGAGCAGTTTAAACAGATCCTGCGCCGGTTCTGTCGGTACGCCCTGGATATAACAGGCGACACCGGCCTCGTTAAGCCCGCGGAATGCGGCGATATCCGCCTCATCCACAGACACAGTTTTGGCAATCTGACGTTTTCCTTCGGTATAGTGAATATTGCCGACGTTAATGCGTTCCACCGGAACACCGCCTTTCACCAGGGTCAGAAAATCTGCCGGGGTTTTGCAGACCAGCAGAATTTTCTGGCGGTCAGCGGCTTTATGAATATTGTCGATCACTTTTTGCAGCGGCCAGAAACGCACGGCAATCCCTTCCGTCAGCACCATTTCCATCAGGTTTTGCTGCAGCGGATCTTCCGCCACCTCATCATTGGCGACCAGCACCAGATTGGCACCGGCAAATCCCACCCACTGGACTCCAACCTGTCCGTGGATTAACCGTTCATCAATACGACTTAACACAATATTTGGCATGGCTGTTTCTCGCTCTTATCGGCAGGCATCGTGATAGTGACGCAGCACAGTCTGAATGTGTGCGATGATTAATTCGTCCGGTGCGGCGGAAATCGTTCCGGCGCGTACCAGCGGATACTGTAACGGCAGATACTGGCTGATCAGCGGCAGCGGGATCGCCGTTTCTGTCAGGTTTTCCAGCAGACGGGTTACTGCCGCACTGATGGTCTCATCCGGCCAGTAATAGCGGATGCGATCGGAATAGCTGTAGCTGCGGGCAAGGCGGCGGGTCTGCTCATCACCGGTGTAATAACTCTGCCAGTAACCCGGTTGTTTCAGCATGACATCTTCCAGCACCTGACGCAGCCCGGAACGTACCGCCGGAGCAACCAGCTCATCTTCAATACCGGCGAGAGCATACAGCGCTTCACGCAGGGCGAAGGTCAGGCCGGGGCCGACTTTCAGAATCGCAAAGTGATCGTTCACCAGCTGACTGAGTGCCTGCGGGGTCTGGTAATCGGTGGAATGCGCCTCGTACACAAGGTGGTCATGATGCGTAATCATCTCACTCAGTGCGCGGGCCTTTTCCGGACGGTAATCAATAACATTATTATGATCAAATTCCACCCCCGGCTGTACCACCAGCCCGGTAATGCGCGGCCAGATATCCGTGAGCTGATGCTGCGCAAATGCGTTCTGATGTGCGGCAATAGTGGCGGATGCGGCCTGCGGCGTGGTAACCGCCAGCTCATTCAGCTCTTCGTGAGCCCCGCCCGGCACCGGTACTTCTGTACCAATCACATACACCAGATCGCGGACGCCGAAATGTTTTTCACAGGTTTCTTCCGCAATCACCGCCAGGCGGGCGGCACGCTGTGCGACGATTTCATCCGTCAGCGGTACCGGATCACCGGCACAGGACATACTGCAGTCGAGGTGAATTTTTTTGAACCCAGCGGCAACATACGTGCGGATCAGCTCATCGGCTTTTGCCATCGCCTCTTCAGCCGGTTCGTTCTGCCAGCGGTTCGGCCCGAGGTGGTCGCCGCCGAGGATCAGGTCTTCGCGGGAAAAGTGATGTTCATCGGCGAGTGTCCACATAAAATCACGGAAATCTGCCGGGGTCATGCCGGTATAACCGCCGAACTGATCGACCTGATTGGAGGTTGCTTCAACCAGTAACGGCGTCTGTTGTTCACGGGCAAAACATACCGCTGCTTTCAGAACATACGGATGGGCAGAACAGACAGCATAAATCCCTGTTTTCTCACACCGTTTGTGACGGGCAACGATATCAGTTAAAAGTTTCACTTTCCTCTCCTTACAGCCGGATGTGGTTTGTTTTTGTTTCGATGTCTGAATAACATACTGCTATAGAGAAAAAAGAAAACAAAATGAAAGGTTGTGAAATCCGGATCTTCATCACAAAAGAAATATAATGAAAGTGTTTGTTCCTGAGTAATCCGGGGTTCACCCTTTTTATGGGCTTGCATTCTGTACAAAGAAAAGCGTTAATATGCCAAACGAAATGAAACGAAAGATTTTTTAAATGAATGTTAAGGATAAAATCATGAACAGTCCGGATGCCGGGACGGATAACCGGGTGATGGGAACGAGCGAGCGGCGTGAGCATATCATCCAGCTTCTGCGCGCCCACGGCAGTGTTCAGGTTAATGCGCTGTCGCAGCAGTTCCGTGTTTCCACCGTGACTATCCGCAATGATCTCGCTTTCCTTGAAAAGCAGGGGATCGCGGTGCGTGCTTATGGCGGCGCACTGATTTGTGAGGGGGTTTCACCGGTCAGCGAACCGTCGCTGGAAGATAAAAGCACCCGCCACACGACCATCAAACGCGATATTGCGGCGGTAGCAGCCGACCTTATCCGGCCGGGGCTGCGTGTGATTCTGGATTCCGGCACCACGACCTGTGAAATTGCCCGTCAGCTGCGCCACCATCAGGACACGATTGTGATGACCAACGGCATGAATGTGGCGAATGCCCTGCTGGACGCGCCGGGCGTGGAGTTGCTGATGACCGGCGGTCAGCTGCGGCGTCAGTCGCTCTCTTTTTACGGCGACCAGGCGGAGCAGTCATTACAGAATTATCACTTTGATATGCTGTTTCTCGGGGTGGATGCGATTGATCTTGAGCGCGGCATCAGCACGCATAATGAAGATGAGGCGCGTCTTAACCGGCGGATGTGTGAAGTGGCCGGGCATATTGTGGTGGTGACGGATTCCAGTAAATTTAATAGCTCCAGCCTGCATAAAATAATCGATACCCAGCGTATTGATACCATTATTACTGATGACGGTATTCCCGAAGAAAGCCTGACCGGATTGCGCCGGATCGGTACAGAAGTGATTCTGGTGAAGGGATAACAAAAAACAGGGGTGTATCTGTCCGTATGTTATCCGGCGCAATCCGGTACAGGCTAATCCGGGGCTGTATCCGGATTGCCGGTGAGTTAAAACGAGTACAGTGTTGCCACGGATTCACCGAGTTTTTTTGCCAGGTCGGAGGCGGCATAGCGCTCTGTAATGATTTCAATATACGCGGCGCGGTCACCGGTTTCCGCTTCCCGGATTGCCTCATCCAGTTCCGCGCAGGTGGTAACGCGGCGGCAATACCAGTTATCGCATCCCAGTGCCTGCGGCAGTTGCACGTAACGCCACTGCGGCAGGTCGTTATAAACAGCTTCCGGGTCTTTGCACAGCAGGCGCTCAATGAGATAGCCGTCATTATTCAGCACAAAAATAAGCGGTTTCAGACCAAAACGGCCAAACTGACTGATTTCCTGGGCGGTCAGCTGGTGTGAGCCTTCGCCGGTGATCAAAATCAGTCTGCGATCAGGCGCCGCAACGGCTGCACCAACGGCTGCTGGTGTTGCCCAGCCGATAGAACCCCATAACGTCTGGTTATGGAATTGTGCCCCTTCCGGCAGCAGCGCAAACCCTAATCCCATCGAAACGGTACCGGTTTCAGCGATGATAATGTCGTCTTTTCTGAACATTTGCTCAAAACGGGGATACAGATACTGCGGGGTAATATTACCGGCAGCATCAGCCACCGGTTTACCCAGCCCGGTGGCTGCCGGAATATGACATTCCCGGTGCGGCAGTACGGCGGTCAGGGCAGGCAGCAAATCCCGCATATACACATTCTGATACACCGCTGAGCCGATGCGGACATGATCCGCCATAATGCTGATCCGTTTTTCCGGTGCGATATCAGCGGTAAAACTGCCGGTGTTAAAGTCTGTCATCACCGCGCCGATACCCAGCACACAGTCACTGTTTTCAACAAATTCCCTGACCTGCGGATTCATCAGCTGACCGTTATACATCCCGGCGTAATGCGGGTCGGATTCACTGATGATGGCTTTATCCATAAACATGGTGGCGTACGGTAGCCCGGTCTGACGGATTAGCGCCTGTACGTCATCAATCAGTCCGGAACGTGCGGCCAGCATGCCCGGCAGGATACAGGCAGACGGACTGTCCGCCAGTTTTGCCCTGATCGCGGCAACTGCCTCCGTGAGCGCGGTTTTGTCACTGACCGGTTGTGCCGGTGCGGTAAGGTGTTCCGGCATCTGAACCGGCTGTGTGGCGTAATCAAACGGGAAGCCCATATAGACCGGACGGCGCTCACGCAGCGCGGCAGCAATCAGGCGTTCTGTCTCCGCCACACAATTCTCCGGGGTCATAACGGCATGGGCACAGGAAAGGCGCTGTCCCAGCTCATAGAACAGGCTGAAATTACCATCGCCCAGTGTGTGATGCACCAGACGACCACGCTTCTGCACACCGCTGGCGGGCATGCCGACCAGATGAAAAACCGGCAGATTTTCCGCATACGATCCGGCAATACCGTTAATAGCACTCAGTTCCCCGACCCCGAATGTGGTGGAGAGGGCCGCCATGCCGTTAACCCGCGCATAGCCGTCAGCCGCATAGGCGGCGTTCAGTTCGTTACAGTTACCCATCCATTGCATAGTCCGGCTTTCACAGACAGCGTCCTCAATCGGGAAAGCAAAATCTCCCGCCACACCAAAGACATGGCGGATACCTAAGTCCTGTAAGCGGCCCAGTACATGTTCGATGACGGTTTTTGTCATGATGTTCTCCGGTAATACAGTGGCTGATTTATCAGCTTTAAATGATTAACAATATGAATGAGTTTTAGCGGGAATTACGGCAAACAGGAAATGGTTTATACTCATCGGGGCTATAACAAAAGGTAATAGGTGACAGGTATGGATATACGGACATTGCGCTATTTTACGGAAGTGGTGCAGCTTAACGGATTCAGCCGGGCGGCGGATGCTCTGTTTGTGACACAACCGGCCATCAGCCGCAGTATTCTCCGCCTGGAGGATGAACTGGGATTTACCCTGCTGACACGGGAACCGGATGGTGTCCGGCTGACAGACGAGGGCGCGGTTCTGTTTGATCACGCAACCCGTATTCTGGCGCAGTTTAACAGTATGAACAAAGCGTTACAGGATAAATCCGGCCCGCTGACCGGTACCCTGAATGTCGGATTACCGCCGGTTATCGCCTCAACCTATTTTGCCGGGATCATTATGGCGTTCAGTACCCGTCATCCGCAGGCGGAACTGAAGATTTTTGAACTCGGAACAGAGCAGATGTCTGAGGCTATGGCGGAAGGCAGTGTCGAGACGGCGGCGGTGATGCTGCCGTTTGATGATACCCGCTTTGATTTACAGCGCTTTGCAACGGATCGTCTGATGCTGCTGGTGAATACCCGGCACCGGCTGGCAGAGAGTGAGCAGGTGAGCTTCCGTGAATTAACGGATGAAAAATTTGTCCTGTTTTCCGACGATTTCCGTATCAATGAACTTATCCGCAACGCCTGCGGTATTTATCATTACAAACCGGCGGTGGCAGGCCGAAGTAACCATCTGGATCTGATCATGGCGATGGTCAGTGCCGGGGTCGGCGTAACACTGTTGCCGGAAAGTATGTGGCGCGCTCACCGGACAGACGGGCTGGCGGCGGTCAGTGTGGCGGACCCGGTACTCTCTTATGATCTCGCGCTGGCTAATGTGAAAGGGTATCAGAGCCGCAGTTGTCTGGCCTGGAATACACTGGCGCGGGAAATTCTCGGTATTTCGTGTGTCACCGGTGTTGATCCCGGCTGACCATTTACTGTAAATACAGGATATACACCACAAATAACAGCAGTATGATGAAAATCAGTGCCGGGCCGGTGACGCGCGATCTGACCGGGCGCGGCTCCTTTTCCGGCGGACGGCGCGGCTGAGCCGGCGGTACCGGCGGAGCCACGGTTTCAGGTTCAGGGCAGGGGGCGGGCGGCGTATCATGGCCGGATTGCTGCGCCCTGCGTTTTTCCAGCTCGCGCAGTGCCTGCTGTTCCCGTTCTCTCTGCTGTTTCCGTTGCTGTTGCTGCTCTGCCACTTTCTGAAATGCCCGCAGCCGCTCCTCTTCCTGCTGTTGCAGTCGTGTCATTTCCCGGTGCTGCTCTTCCGGGGTCAGCGGGCGGGGCGGTGTTTTTCTGCGGGGTGGTGCTGGCGGCGGCGGAGAGGGTTCTGCGGAATAGATATCAGATAACTCAAGGCGGTATTTTTTCATGAAGATCCGCGCTTTTGAAAAGGCGTTCGCGGCTTCATTCTCATTACCGGCATTTTCGGCAAGAGACATCAGCTTTCTGACTTTTTCAACCGCCTTTTCTCTGTCATCCATCATTTCTTATCACGTATTTATCCGGCAGATACGACTATCATACGGTGAATCAGAGTGAGGGAAAGAGTGAAAATGGCGTTACAGGATATTCAGTGGTTCATGCCGCGTTCCGGACATGATTTTTTTGAATGGTATATAAAACCGCCTGAACAGGGAAGATTACGGATAAAAAAACGCCGCCTTCACAAGAAGACGGCGGGAGTGTATTTATTGACGGGCATCCAGTAACTGTTGTGCGTTTTCTTTGGTGACCTGAGTCCACGGAATCGCGTAACGTTTGTCTTTACCGTCATTCCATTTCAGCTGGTCAGCATACTGAACCCAGATTTGGGACTGTGGCTCGTATTTATCGCCCTTGACCGCTTTCATCGCCAGGTCGATAGAACCCTGCATCTGTGCATTCGCGTCCTGGAGGATAGAGACCATTTCGCCCTCCTGAACAGAGCGGATAGCATCAGATACGCCGTCAACACCGGCAATGGCGAAATCATTCACATTCAGACCGGCAGATTTGATTGCTTCAATCGCACCCAGTGCCATTTCGTCGTTCTGAGCGATGACACCATCGATTTTACCACGGTGTTTCTGCAACCAGTTTTCCATCAGCGGCATCGCTTCCGCGCGTGACCAGTTAGCGGTTTTGCGCTCCAGCACTTTCACTTTACCCGGACCACATTCCGCAATCGCTTTGTCATTACCTTCGCCGCGCTGAATTTCACCGCTGCCGCCTTTCGGCCCTTCGATAATCACCACGTTACCTTCACAGTTCATTTTTGCCAGAACGGCTTTGGCTTCCATATAACCGCCGAGGACATCATCAGATACCACTTCTGCGGTCATTTTATCGGTGTTCAGACGGGCGTTGGTGACGATAACCGGGATTTTGGCGTCATTTGCCATGGTGACCACGTCGATATTCGCTTCATAATCCATCGGGTTGATGATGATAGCGTCGGATTTGGTCTGGATTGCGGTTTCCGCCTGGTTGTTCTGCACCATCGGGTCATAACGGCCATCATAAACTGTGATGATCGCTTCACCGTTTTTCACAGCCGGATGCTCTTTTGCGGATTTTTCCATTAACTGGACAAATTCAGCTTTCATGCCGTACATCAGAACGGCAATTTTCACCGGGTTGTCCTGTGCCGCAAATGCCTGTCCGCCCATCATCAGGGCTGTCAGTGCAGCGATTTTGGTCAGTTTTTTCATGGTCATTCCTTCATTGTGTAGGGTAGTTTTGCTTTTGTTTTTTGCTGTTTTCGTCTTTTTTACGCTTCATCCTTCAGCCTGTGGCGGTGTTGGCCTTAAACTGAAAGAATCCGCGCGGTACTGCCATCAGTCACGGCGTTGCTTACGTGACGGATCCAAAAGTACGGCGATAACAATTAATGCGCCTTTGATAATCTGCTGGTAATACGACTGTACGCCCAGCAGGTCGAGACCGTTATTCATCACACCGATAATTAACACACCGAACAGGGTGCCGACTAAGGTACCCACGCCACCGGCCATACTGGTGCCGCCGATAACCACCGCGGCGATCGCATCCAGCTCGTAGGCACTGCCGGCACTGGTCTGTGCTGACCCGGTACGGGCGGTGAGAATCAGACCCGCAATACCGGCTAACGCGCCGCACAGGGTGTAAACCAGCACTTTAATTTTAATCACGCTGATCCCGGAGGTTCTGGCGCTTTTCGGGTTACCGCCGACGGCATACACATAACGGCCGAAGGTGGTTTTATTGAGTAAAATCCAGGCGAGAATAAAGATAACGGCCAGGATCACCACCGGTACCGGGATATCCAGGATATAGCCGTTACCCAGCCAGCGGAAATCGCTGTTGAGCTGGGAAACCGGGTTACCGTCAGTGGTCAGCAGGGTCAGACCGCGTGCCGCAGACAGCATCCCCATGGTGACGATAAACGGCTGAAGGTTGAATTTCGCCAGAATCGTCCCGTTAAGCAGACCACAAATGATACCGATGCCGAGCGCGATAATCATCGGGATCATCACGGCATTGGCGGTATCACCGATAGCCAGACCGGTATTGCTGGTGGCAAACCGCGCCGCCACAATGCCGCTCAGTGCCAGCACCGAACCGACAGAGAGGTCAACACCGGCGGTGATGATGACGAAGGTCATCCCGATGGCGAGAATACCGTTGATGGAAATCTGACGCAGGATAATCAGCATGTTGTCCTGACTCAGAAAGTAGTTATTGGTCCATTCGCCGCGGGCGACCTGAACTTCACCGACAACCGCCACAATCAGACACAACACAAAGAACGCCAGAATGATGCCGTATTTGTGCATATTTTTCTTGTTACGGGCGATAAATGAGACCCCTGGTGCGGGTGCAGTATTTGTTGTATTCATGGTCACTTCTCTTTATTCATGCATACGTTGGCGGGTAAAATCACACCGCAAGTTTCATTAAATCAGTCTGAGTGGCAGTGGCGGCGGTCAGCTCTCCGGCGATCCGTCCGTCACGGAAAACAATAATCCTGTCACTCATCCCGATAATCTCCGACAGCTCAGAAGAGACCATCACAATGCCTTTGCCCTGTAAGGCGAACTCAGACATAAACTTATAAATTTCTTTTTTGGCACCGACATCCACGCCGCGTGTCGGCTCATCGAGCAGCATCACATCCGGCTCGATCAGCGCCCAGCGTCCGAGAACCACTTTCTGCTGATTACCGCCGCTGAGGTTCCCGACCAGCTGATCCGCATCCGGGGTTTTGACATTGAACAGCGCTATCATGTCGTCCGCGCGGGCGCGCTCTTTGCGGTCATGAATAAAGCCGCCGGTGCTGATGGCACCAAACGAGGCGATATTGATGTTTTCATTGATGGAGCGGCCCAGCATCAGCCCGGTATCTTTGCGGTCTTCGGTGACATAGGCTATCCCGGCATTTATGGAATCTTTCGGGCTGTGTTTGTCGAGGAAGCGGTCACCAATCTGAATGGTGCCTTTATCGGCGTGTTCGATGCCGAAAATCAGGTCGAGGAACTCAGAACGCCCGGAACCGACCAGCCCGTAAATCCCCAGAATTTCACCTTTTTTCAGTGTCAGACTGATGTCCTGCACCTGGTCATCACGGGACAGATCGCGGACTTCCATAATGGTTTCATCTGTCGGCGCATTAAATTTGGCGAATTCATCTTTGATTTCACGACCGATGATCAGCTCAATCAGTTTTTCGCGGGTGATACCTGTCAGCGGACCGTCGGTGATAAACGTGCCGTCACGGAAAATGGTGAAGGTATCGGCTATCTGAAAAATCTCGGACAGGCGGTGTGAGACATAAATAATGCCTTTACCTTTTTCCGTCAGGCGGTTGATGACATCAAAAATCTTCTGCGCATCTTCCTCACCGATAGCGGAGGTCGGTTCATCCATAATGATGATATCCGCATCCGCGTGGGAGAGGGCTTTGGCGATTTCGACCAGTTGCTGTTCCGCCACACTCAGGTTGCGCATTTTTTCTGACGGGGAGATCTCAAAATGCAGATCGGTCAGCAGTTCAGCGGTCTGCCGGTTGAGTTGTTTAAAATCGACAAACCCGAAACGGCGCGGCTCACGCCCCAGCCAGATATTTTCCGCCACGGTCAGGTCAGGAATGGAACTCAGCTCCTGCTGAACGATGGCGATACCGGCGTGCAGGGCTTCTATCGGCTGATGAAACTCACAGCGTTTGCCTTTGACATAGATTTCCCCCGCATCCGGACGGATAAAGCCCATCAGGATGCTCAGGAACGTGGATTTACCGGCACCATTCCCGCCGCACAGGGCGTGAATGGAACCTCTCTTCAGTGAAAACTGCGCGTTCTTCAGTGCAACAACCTGACCAAAGGCTTTGCGCACCCCTTCAACCCGCAGTAATTCCTCAGTGTCAGCGACAGTGGCTGTCATACGGTGACCTCCGGGTATTCTGATGTCAGTAATGCAAGGTAGTTCTGATACAGGGATTCATACACCGCCACATTCGCCGGATCCGGCGGTGTGCGGCTGCTGTCATCCAGTTGCACAAAGCGATCACAAAGCGCAGCCAGTTGTGCCTGCGGTGCGTTGTCTGTGGTGAGGGTATCACTCCAGATAGCCTGGATAGCTGCCCCCAGTGCCGCCGCTTCCTGGTTGGTGACACACACCACAGGCGCCGCCATGATATCCGCGACAATCTGACGCCATTTCACGCTGCGGGCACCGCCGCCGGTCAGACGGATCTCACGGGTGGTAATGCCTTGCTGACGGAACAGATCAATACCGAAACGCAGCCCGTAAGTGGCACTTTCCACCACGGCCTGACTCAGGTTCTGCGGAGTCAGGTTGCTGCCGTCCATATTGTGAAGGCTGGCGCGGGCGTCAGGTAACTGAGGTACGCGCTCACCATTAAAGAACGGCAGCATAATAAGGCCACCCGCACCGGGTTTACTGCTGTTAAGCGCCTCATTAAAGGCCTGAATATCCATGCCTAATAATGATTGAACCGTGGTGGTGGCGGAGGTGACATTCATGGTGCAAATCAATGGCAGCCAGCCGTTGCTGGAGGAACAGAACCCGGCGATCATCGCGGAATCCGCCACAACCGGTTGTTCAGCAAAGGTAAACAGCGTACCGGAAGTGCCGAGGCTCATGGTGGTGATGCCCGGACGGATATTCCCGGTGCCGATGGCAGCCATCATGTTATCGCCGCCGCCGGATGCCACGCGGGTGTCCGAGGAAATGCCGAGCTTCTCCGCGATCGCCGGACGAACCGTGCCGATGATTTGCTCTGCGCGCACCAGCGGCGGCAGCGCCTGCCATAAGCGGCCTTCCGGATCGATAAGATCAGCGGCGGTCTTATCCCACTCACGGGTACGGATATTGAGCAGTCCGGTCCCGGAGGCATCACCGTACTCGGCACAGGCCTGTCCGGTGAGCCAGAAATTCAGGTAATCGTGCGGCAGCAGCACATAGCGTAATTGCTCCCACAGCGCCGGGTGCTGCTGTTTAAAGCGGATAATTTTTGACACGGTATAGCCGGTCTGCGGTAGCACACCCAGGCGGTCAAGCGCGGTCTGTTCACCGCCCAGCGCATCAATAAACCACTGATTTTCCGCACTGGTTGAGGTATCACACCACAGTTTGGCAGGCGCAAGTACCGTACCGTCATGACTGACCGGCACAAAACCGTGCTGCTGACCGGAAACGGCGAGGGCGCGGATATCCCGCCCGTCAATTCCGGCGTTTTTAATCGCCTGAGCAAACGCGGTTTCCAGCGCATCAGTCCACCAGACGGCTTCCTGTTCACGGCTTCCGTCTGATTTGCTGATCATCGGGTGAGGGGCTGAGCCCTCACCCAGAATACGCGCGGTCCGGTTATCGGCAATAATGACCTTGGTGCTTTGTGTTCCGCAGTCAATACCGGCATAGAGCGTCATGGTTTACTCCATTTCCAGCACAATTTTCACGTCAGTCGCACGGCCTTCGGCTGCACGCTCATAGGCTTCGACACTGTCTTTGAACTTGTAGGTTGCGGACAGCAGCGGAGCCACATTCAGTTTGCCGGAACTCAGCAGACGAATGGTGCGCGGATACATATTGGCGTAGCGGAAAATGGTTTTGAAGGTGACTTCTTTCGCCTGTGCCGCCACGATATCCAGCGGTGCCGGGTCGATAGGCATGCCGACGAGAACCGCGGTGCCGCCGGGGGCGATATGATCAGAGATGGAGGCAATAACCGGTTTCGCACCGCTGCACTCAAACAGGACGTTTACGCCTTCGCCGCCGGTCAGTTCACGGACTTTATCCGCCAGCGCCTGCTGGTCTTTGCTGTTTACCGCATGCAGACCCTGATATTTCTCAGCCACTTTCAGTTTTTCATCAAACACATCACAGATGATGACATCCGAACAGCCGCCGGCCAGTGCGCACAGCGCAGTAATGATACCGATGGTCCCGGCACCGATAACCAGACCGATATCGCCCGGTTTGATCCCGGCCTTGGTCGCGGACTGCATACCGATTGCCAGCGGCTCAACCATTGCGCCCTGGGCAAAAGAAACGTTATCCGGCAGTTTAAAGGTGAAGGCGGCAGGGTGGATCACACTTTCACGCAGGCAGCCGTCGATTGGCGGGGTTGCCCAGAAACGGACGGCAGGATCAAGGTTATAGATACCGGCACGGGATTGCGGGGATTGCAGATCCGGAATGCCCGGCTCCATACACACGCGATCGCCGACTTTCAGGTGTTTCACATTTTTACCGGCAGCGGTGATCACACCGGACGCTTCGTGACCCAGCACCATCGGTGCCTCAACCACGAACGGCCCGATACGGCCATGTTGGTAATAGTGAACATCGCTGCCGCAGATACCGACGGTGTGGATTTTAATCTCAACATCGTCGTCGCCCAGTACTTCATTACTCTGCCAATCCTGAATGGCGATTTTCCCTGCTTTCTCTAATACTAATGCCTTCATGATCATTTCCTTTCATTAAAATGATATCGATATCATTACTATGATGCGGATAATAGAGCAATGTTTATTATAATTATGTGATGATGGTTAAACTTTTATTAAATAAAGTCTGATCTACTCATGTAGTATTGGGTAAAGGGTCTTTCAGGTCACATTTTTGCTGTCTGTGACAAGGCTATAATGATAACGATATCATTCAGGAGAGAGGCAGATGAATAAACAGCCGTACATCGCGGAATCACTGGCGGTTCTGGAACAGGCACATATCGTTCTGACAGAAGCGGAAAAGCAGCATATTGAAATTGCTCACTTTAATCTGCCGGATTACCCGCGCTCGGGTCTGCAACTGCTTACTTACTGCAACAGTCCGCTGTACTGCGCCAAAGAGCTGGTTCTTTTTGCTGATCAGACCTGTCCGGAGCACCGCCATCCGCCGTACAAAGACCGGCCGGGCAAGCAGGAAACCTTCCGTTGCCGCTGGGGTGAGGTGTATCTGTTTGTGGATGATCCCGCGCTGACACTGAATCAGGATGCACAAGGCAATCCGGTCTGCCGCCCGCCGCAGGGGGATGAGGAATGGTACACCTGTGATCGCTTTATTCTGCTGCGCCCGGGAGAGCAGTACACCATTATGCCGGATACCCGCCACTGGTTTAAAGCCGGGCCGCAGGGCGCGGTGGTGTCGGAGTTCTCCACAGAAAACACCGATGAATACGACATTTTTACCGATCCGCGGATAAACAGACTGGCGTGTTAAAAAGTTGTTAGTGTCGGTTTAAGTGATAAAAAGCGTGTTTTTCACGTGACTGAATCGATTTAGATGATATTATAATGGTATAAAATGATACGTTGCTGCTAAGGAGAGAAAATTGGCGGAACCCCGGACACAGAAAGTCACACTGGAAAATGTGGCCGCTATTGCGAATGTCAGTAAGATCACCGCATCCCGCGCATTTTCGCAGCCGGATAAGGTTCACCCGGAAACTCTCAGGCGTATTCTCGACGCTGCCGATAAAATCGGTTATGTGGTGAATGCGGCGGCACGCAGCCTGCGCGCGAAATCCACCCGTACCATCGGCATTGTCAGCCCGGACATGAGTAACCCGTTTTTCGGCGGGCTGGCTAAACGCATCACCCTGGAAGCCTATAACGCCGGGTATGACACCCTGATGTTTGACTCCTATGAATCCCGTGAAAATGAAGCGCGTATCATTGATAAGCTGATTGGTTACAACGTGGATGCTATCATCCTGTCCGTTGTCTCTGCCGAGCGGGTGTACCGCCCCGCGTACATGAAACAACTGGAGCTGCTTAATATTCCGGTGATCCTGGTTGACCGTGAGCTGGATGCCAAGGCATGCAGCGGCGTTTACATCGATAACCTCGATTGCGGATTGCAGGCAGGGCGCTATCTGCTGTCACAAAAAGCGGATAATGTGGTGATTGTCTCCGGCCCGGAAGATTCCAACGTGGCCCAGGATCGCGTAACCGGCATGGTGGCTGGTCTGCACGGTCAGGTCAGCAGTGTCAATGTGCTGCATGCGGACTTCCTGATGGATGAAGCCTTTAAAGTCACCGACCATTACCTGAAATACCATTCCGCACCGGATTATTTTGTCGGCTGCAATAACCAGATCTCACTCGGGATTATCAAAGCCTGTATCCGTCACAATCTTATCCCGCAAAAAGACGTCTCGCTGTTCAGCATTGATGAAGTCTCTCATGCTGATATCTACGGATTCAATTTTCCGTGTATTTCCCATGATTTACAGGAAATTGCCTGGCAGGCGATCAATATGGCAGTGCGGCGGGCGACGGATCGCAGCGCCCCGGCGAGCAAGGTGGTTGTGCGCGGTCTCCTCAAATCCTGAATCCGCGTCATCCTTCCGCCTGTGACGGTGTTGGCTTCGCTCGTCCACCCCGGTCACATACTGATGTATGCTCCCGGGGCACTCTTCCCTTGCCGCCTTGCCGGTTATCCCGCGGCCCGGGTTTGAAAGAAGATGGTTTTATTCTTTCCGGTTTTGCCGGTTATCCCACGCCGCCCGGGTTTGAAATAGGATGGTTTGAGACTAACAGCCCGACTCCGGTTCATCACTTAACCCGTATGTACAGGCATTAGGGTCTTCCCATTTGTTATTTCGGTAGAGAAAATCAACAGAACTGCCATCATTGAAAATGACATATCCATAACCACTTGACTGTATCGTCCATTTACCGGATGTTCCATCTTTAAATTCAACATATCCGGTTGATATACAAGCTGAATAATACTCATGCATCCAACTGTTTTCTTTTGATTCTTCTGCGTGTGTAAAGTAAGTGATGATTTGTTCTTTGGTCGGAAGAAATTTTTTGCAGGTGTCAATTTCATATTTATCATTATGATTCTGATAAACAGCACCTGTTTTATAAATATTAATTTTATTTAGTTCCTTTGCCTTTAGTGGATTAGAAAAAAAACAAATCAACAGGAATAAAATATAGACTTTATTTACCATGATGCGGTGCTCGCTTCAGTTTTATTTTTTCTGGCAACATCAGGATGTTTGTATACTTCGGATGCGGAAATATCCAGAGTTTCTAATAGCTCAGATACAAGTCACTTAAGTGCTGAGTTTTGTTGATTGTTTACTGTTTCATATACAGGGTCTTGGTCATTCTCTTTTTGAGCTTTACCCACAATTTCAATTCCAATGCTGTCAACGTTGGCGGGGTAACGCTCAGGAAATGGTTTTATTTTTTCAATATCGGAAAAACCTTTAGCTGTCAGTTTTTTTTCTAAATCAGCCATCCTTTTTAATTCAGCAGGCTCACATTTTTTTGTGACAAGGCATCTTGACTTCATTTTTCCAACATGCCATGTTATTTTCAATAGTGATGCAGTTTGATAAATAGTACCGTCTCTATCTATTAAAAAATGAGCGCCGTTAGATTTAGGATGACTATAACTATTAAAAACATGACTTGCCTCAGGGGTATCTGTTTGGTGAACAATAATACCATTAATTTTGTCCATTCTCCCTTGTTCAATATTATTAAATATTTTAATTTTAATGCGATTTGATTTAACTAATCCATTGTCATCTATATAAAGCATATGTGTTACTCCTGTAATATGGCGATTTCCAGTTTTTATCATATTGCTATAATTAAAAATACGGGATAAATCTGTAACTTTTTATGTAAGCAATAAACGCCAGATATACTTTCTGTGGTTAGTATTTTTTCTTGGTGAATTATCACTATTTCTTCAATAACGACAACGCCAAATCCAATACCGCAGCGCTTTGCAGATCCCAAAACATATCCGGATCGATACAGGCCAGCGGTTTTCCGGCAGCTGCCGCGCTTTGCTGACACTCGCGCAGGTGATGGCGGGACTGAGGGGCAAGCAGAGCGGCGTCATACTCTGCCGCGCATTCGCGGTAATCAAAAACAGAACGGCACTCAATGCTGGCATCAATACCGCGTACCTGTGCCTCATCACGCATTTTTTGCGCCAGCATCTGCGGGGAAATCCCCGTATCACTCATCAGCAGAATGTTAATCATATCCGTATCCCTGCATTATCCGTTATTCACTGAACTGACAGCCTATAATGCCCCCGTCGCCTGCGGCATCGGAATTGACCGGGTTATGCCATCGCACTGATGGTTTTGCGGAAGCGTAACAGCGCAGCACCGAAAAACGCCCCGCCGATGATGATCAGATACATAAACTGCGGCCAGACGATCAGAAAATCCGCGCCCCGGTAAAGAATCGCCTGTGCCAGACTGACAAAGTGTGTCGTCGGCATGGTTTGCATAATATCCTGCACAAACTGCGGCATACTTTCCCGTGAGGTCATCCCGCCTGATAACATATTCAGCGGCAGCAGCACCATAATCATCAGCAGCCCGAACTGCGGCATCGAACGGGCGATCGTCCCCATAAAAATTCCGATGGAGGTGGTGGCAAACAAACTCAGCGCCACCCCGCACATAAACAGCGTAATTGAGCCCTCTATCGGCACCTGTAACAGAAAGCGGACAATCAGCAGCAGTGAGCCGAGCGAGGCGAGCAGTACCACCAGTCCCATCGACCAGACTTTAGACATCATGATCTCAAACGGTGTCACCGGCATCACCAGAAGATGCTCAATTGTGCCGTGCTCCCGCTCACGGATCAGTGCCGCCCCGGTCAGGACAATCGACAGCATCGTGATATTGTTGATAATCGCCATCACCGACCCGAACCACATCTGGTTCAGATTCGGGTTAAAACGGGCGCGGATATCCAGATCTACCGGCAGCACACTGTTTTGCCTGTTTTTAGCCAGAAACGTATTCACCTCCCCGGTAACAATATTCTGAATATAACTGTTGCCGAGAAACGCCTGGCTCATGCGGGTGGCATCGACGTTCAGCTGAATAGCAGGGCGGCGTCCGGCCAGCACATCACGCTGAAAGTCCGGCGGAATATCCATGGTAAACGTGTAGGTACCGCTGTCCATCAGGCCGTCCATCTGACTGATATCAATATCTGCCGGGGCCAGAAAATAGGGCTCGTAAAAGCTGTTGATAATGCGCTCGCTGAGCTGAGAGCGATCCTGATCCGCAATCGCAATCGGTGCCAGATGCAGCGAACCGGAGGTCACTGTTGCAGAGGAATAGATGGATACCGTGAAGGCAAACACAATCAGCGCCAGCATCGCTTTATCCCGCATCAGGCTGCGCAACTCTTTCATGCCGAGATAGATAATATTCTTCAGTGTCCGCATGTTATCCCTCCTGCTTTTTCAGGAAAAAGATGCTGCACCCGAGAACAACCGGGATGGTGATCAGCAGCGGAATAAAGGCCTGATACAGATCGATAAGCCCCAGCCCTTTGGAGAAGGTTCCCCGGGTGATGGTCAGGAAATGGGCCGTCGGATAGATATGTCCTATCCAGTAACCCATACCTTCCAGTGATGAAACCGGGTCAATCATGCCGGAAAATTGGGTGGCCGGGATCAGAGTGATAATTGCAGTCCCGAAAATCGCAGCAATCTGACTCTTCATAAAGCAGGAAATCAGCAGCCCCATACTGGTGGCAATCGTGATATAGCAGAACGCCGCGAGTGTCACCGTCAGCAGACTGCCCTTAAACGGCACACCGAATACCCAGACCGAGAGGGCGCAGAGCAGGAAAAAGTTAAACATCCCCAGCACGATATAAGGCACCTGCTTGCCTATCAGAAACTCTGTTTTGGTCACCGGGGTGACATAAAGGTTGATAATCGATCCCAGCTCTTTTTCCCGCACCACACTCAGGGCGCTGAGCATCGCCGGTATCATCATCAGCAGCAGCGGGATCACCGCCGGAACAATGGCGGGCAGGCTTTTCACATCCGGGTTATAACGGTAGCGGGTTTCGATATCTATCGCAGAGCGCAGCGGGTTTGCCACCGGCTGTTTTGACGCCATGCGGGTCAGCCAGTTGAGATGCATAGCCTGCACATAACCACGCACCGTTTCTGCCCGGTTCGGCATGGCACCGTCCACCCAGACCCCCAGCTTCACATCATGGCCTTTGGCGATATCACGGGCAAAATCCGGCGGAATTTCAATCGCCACCGCGATTTCCCCTGCGCGCATCCGGCGCTCCATATCGTCATAATTTTGCAGCGGCGGCTGTTCGATAAAGTAACGGGAACCGGAGAGATCCTGCACATAGTTCTGGCTGGTGGTGGTCTGGTCGCGGTCGAGCACGGCGAACCGCAGGTTTTCCACATCCATACTGATACCGTAGCCCATAATAAACATCAGGATCACGGTGCCGAGCAGCGCCAGTGTCAGCCGCACCGGGTCGCGGCGCAGTTCCAGCCCTTCACGCAGACTGTAACTGAACAGACGGCGCAGACTGAAACGGCGTTTCAGTGCGGTGGCGGCAGCTTCGCCGCTGTCAGCAGGTAATTCCGGTGCTTCCGGCGGCGGGGCATCATCCTCAATCCCCGAGGCTTTTTTCAGATAATCAATAAAGACGGCTTCGAGGGTATCAAATTGGCTGTTGGCGACCAGATGTTCCGGCGTGTCCGTCACCAGTACTTTCCCGGCGTGCATCAGCGACATGCGGTCACAGCGGGCGGCCTCATTCATAAAGTGGGTGGATATAAAAATCGTCACGCCGTCTTTGCGTGATAAATCCACCATCAGATCCCAGAACATATCACGGGCGATCGGATCAACGCCGGATGTCGGCTCATCGAGGATCAGCATTTCCGGGCGGTGAATCACTGCCACGGCGAGGGAAAGGCGCTGACGTATCCCGAGGGGCAGCCCTTCCGGCATGGCATCGGCGACGTCCGTCAGTTTAAAGCGCGTCATCATTTCATCAACACGCTCATCAATTTCGTTTTCCGGCACATGGAACAGCTTGGCGTGCAGTACCAGGTTCTGTAAAACCGTCAGTTCGCTGTAGAGGGAGAACGCCTGCGACATATAGCCGACCCGCATCCGCGTATTCAAATCTTTCGGATCGACCTCCTGACCAAACAGCCACGCCTTGCCTTCCGTGGCCTGCAACAGCCCGGTGAGCATTTTCATGGTGGTGGATTTGCCACAACCGTTGGAGCCGAGGAAACCAAAGATTTCCCCTTTCGGGATGCGGAAACTGACGTGGTCAACGGCGGTGAAACTGCCGAAGCGCATGGTCAGATCCTGTGCCTCGATAGCAATCTCTTCATTGTCCTGCGCGTTGCGCGGCGGGATCACCACCGCTTTGTGATCTTTGCGTTTTTCTTCCGGCAGCAGGGCGATAAAGGCGGCTTCCAGCTCGTCAGTCTGTGTCTGTGCTTTCAGTTCACGGGCGTGTCCTGTCGCCAGGACTTTGCCGTCGTCCATTGCGACCAGGTGATCAAACCGTTCCGCCTCTTCCATATAGGCGGTCGCCACCAGCACACTCATATTCTGCTGGCGTTCTCGGATGCGGTCGATAAGCTCCCAGAACTGAGCGCGGGAGAGGGGGTCAACGCCGGTGGTCGGTTCGTCGAGGATCAGCAGTTCGGGGTCATGGATCAGGGCGCAGCATAATCCGAGTTTCTGCTTCATCCCGCCGGAGAGTTTTCCCGCCGGGCGGTCGCGGAACGGGGCGAGCCCGGTACTGGTGAGGAGATCGTCAATCCGCAGACGACGCTCTTCCTCAGACTGGCCGAACAGGCGCCCGAAAAAATCCACGTTTTCAAACACCGACAGGGTGTGATAGAGGTTTTTCCCCAATCCCTGCGGCATATAGGCGATACGCGGACACACCGCGCGGCGGTGCTCCTCTTCACGGATATCACCGCCCAGCACTATCACATTACCCTGCTGCACTTTACGGGCACCGGCGATCAGGGAAATCAGGGTGGATTTCCCGACACCGTCCGGCCCGATCAGCCCCACCATCTGACGGGCGGGGATGTTCAGCGTGATATCATCAAGGGCGCACACATCACCGTAATGATGCGTAACCTGTTCCAGGGTGACGATTGCGGTGTCAGAATGCTGTTTTGATGATGTCATTGAGGTAATTTCACCTCCAGGTCAGCCGGCCAGTCCTGCTTCGGATCCAGCCGGATATAAGCGCGTCCCGGCAGACCGGTTTTCACATATTCCAGATGTTTTTCCAGCAGTTCGGGGGCGATACGCGCACGAACGCGGAACATCAGTTTCTGGCGTTCATTATCCGTTTCCACCGTTTTCGGGGTAAACTGCGCGACACTGGCAACATACGAGGTTTTCGCCGGGATCACCAGATCGGGAGCGGCATCAAGAATAATATGCACGTCACTGCCGATGCCGGCCTGTCCGGCCTGTTCGGTCGGCAGGAAGAAAGTCATATAGACATCGCTGAGATCGACCATATTTACCACGCGGCCACCGGCACCGAGCACCTCACTCGGTTCGGCAACCCGGTACTGGACACGACCGTTGCGCGGCGCTTTCAGCTGACTGTCATCCAAATCCGCTTCAATCCGGTGTTGTGTTGCCAGGGCGGCATCCACTTTGGTCTGCGCCTGGATAATACCGGACTGTGCGGCATCAATCGCGGCGGAAGCCGCTGCCACCTGGGCCTTCGCCGCTTCCACAGCAGCACGGGCACCCTGGACAACCGCAAGGTCATCATCCACCTGCTGAACAGATACCGCGTTGGTTCTCACCAGCGCCTGTGAACGGGTCAGGCGCTTCTGCGCGGCGGTCAGTTCTGCGGTGCGCTGCCGCACCATCGCTTCTGCAGCGGCTTTCTCACTTTTGCGCTGAGCCAGTGCCGAGCGCGAGGAAATCACATTACTGTCCGCCTGGCGATACTGTGCCTGAGCCTCGCTCAGCTGCGCCTCGAGTGTCCGGGTATCCATCTGCGCCAGCACATCCCCGGCGCGGACAAAATCCCCCTCCCGGACATTGATGGTACTGATGCGTCCGGCGGTTTTGGTTGAGATATCAATTTCCGTTGCCTCGATCCGCCCGTTGCTCTGCGCGAACCCGGCAGGCAGCCCGGGGCTTTGCAGCATGCGGTACAGATAGCCGCCGCCGGCAAGGACAACGATCAGGATGAGATAAAAAATCCACGTTTTACGTTTTGATTTTTGCATAGATATGGTGATTACCTTTCTTATGGAAAATAATGAGATAAGCACAACAGCCGCATATCAATATCAGGTTCTCAAATAATGATGCTTTGAATTTTCAGAACGGTGACATTAAATGCTGGCAGGGAAAGCATAACCGGATCAGCAGGATAAAGCTGCCGTCTGTATCACATTCACTGTAAACGGCAGGATACAGCGTCCGGAAAACTGCACGAATTGCACCGGTTTTTCTCTGCCGTAAATACATGCAGGCGAGTTCAGGAAGTTAAGGGCAGAGAGCGGATTCAGCAGATTATTGCTGAATCAGAATGATGTTATAATGTAATAAATCGTAACCACAAAATTCAGACAATATAATATGTAACGGATTGGCCTGAGCCGGAATTTTTTATCGGCTAATACAATCAAATCTTATAATCTGATTTGAACAGGGAGCAAACATATAGTCAGAAGGTAAAATTTCCGGCTTCAGCTTAATAACAGGTTATAGTGATAAATCAATATAATAAGTTAGTGTCCACGCAGTGCATTAAAAATATTAATGTATCCAATATGCTGAAGAAACGTATAATGAAGAGGTTTGTTGCAGTCATAATCGTTCTTTCATTGAAAGAATAAGATGAAAGAACTGAACATGTTATTGGAATAATGGAACGCTAAAGAAAACAGCCGGAGCCTGAGGATGAAAATAGTATGACGATAAAGAATAAAAAAATAAAGATAGCCATACTTATCGTTATAATAATGGTGTTATCTGCCGGCTTTATTTTATCTCATTCCGCTGAACATGAGATCTTAGAAGGCATTGTTGATACAGATGAAATTAATATCACCAGTAAAGTGACGGCAAGAGTGGATAGTCTGCATGTCAGGGAAGGGGACAGCATCCGTAACGGGCAGGCCTTAGTCAGTTTGTATGACAGGCAAACCACTGAGAATGCCCTGCAAACTAAAGAAGCATTAGCTGCGGCGGTGGCCAGTCAGGAAAAGGCATATAACGGAGAGCGTTCAGAATATATTGAGTCATTAAAAGCTAACTGGATAAGTGCTCAGGCAGATGAAAAAAACGTCAAGTTAACCACGGATCGGGTAGTAAAACTCTATGAGAAGAGTAAAGCTGTCTCTGCCCAGGAACGTGATGATGCTATCGCCAGATATAAAATTGCCGGGCAGAAAACAAATTCTGCCTATGAGCAATATATGCAAGCCAAACGGGGTAACAGAGCGGAGGACATTCGCATTGCTGATGCAAATGTAAATGCAGCCAGGGCCGCGTTTGAGTCTGCTGACTCCCTGGTCAGAGAGCTGAGTGTTCATTCAAAAAATGACGGCGAAATTGCCAAACGCTTTGCTAATCAGGGGGAGCTTGTTTCTGCCGGTACACCTATATTCAGTATGATTGATTTAAATAATCTTTGGGTAACCGTCAATTTACGGGAAGATCGTTTTAACGCATTAAAAATAGGTGATGTGATTGAAGGAAAGATCCCGGCACTGAAAGATAAAACGGTTAAATTTCAGGTGTTTTTTATTAACCCCAAAGGCAATTTTGCCACATGGAGAGCAACTCGTCAGTCAAGCGGTTATGACGTCAGAACATTTGAAGTACGGTTACATCCGGTGAATAAGACAGAAGGAATGCGCCCGGGTATGTCTGTTATTTTTGATTGGCCTGCCGGTAATGACGAATAATACCGCATCGGGCTTTTCAGCCTCATTGACAGATGAAATTAATTTCATCTGTCATGATCGCTATATGAAAATTTTACTGTTTATTGTGCCGGTGTTTTTATTAACGTTTGTCTGCGCGATGTTCAGTTCCGGTGTGCCTGAGAAAATACCGGTAGCGCTGGTGGATTACGACCATTCATCATTGAGCCGGGAAATAATCAGGAATATTGATGCATCGAAGAGTATTGAGTTAACAGAAATACCGGAAAATGTGGCTCAGGCCCAACGCCTGATGAAAAGCATGAAAATTTATGCTTTTATAGAGATCCCCCGTGGCGCATCCGGATCAGCTATCCGTCAGGATGATAATAAGGTCATCATTCGTTATAACGGACAGTTCAGATCGACAGGTAATGCTGCGTTTATCGGGTTGCAGGCTGCGGTGAATGATGCGTTTAGCTCACTCAATAACAGGAAATCATTGGGTGCCGGGCATAAAGGTGCGGGCAGCTCAGTGCCAAATATACAAGTCGTCAGTATCAGCAATCCGCAAAATAGCTATGAAAGATTCCTGACGCCAATCGCAATACCGGTGTTACTGAGTATCGTCCTGAGCAGCGCTGTCATTTGCGCGATAGGACGTTTTTTTGAAGAAGGTAAGCTCTGCGCCGGCTGGATGAAGAAAAGCAGAATCTGCCTGTCAATTCAGATTGTTTCCCGTTGTTTACCCTATATCACTATCATTTTTCTGTGGAACTTGCTATTTAACGTCTGGCAAACAGCGGGGCGGGGCTGGCCGATTTTAGGTAATTCATGGTTATTAATACTGGCGATATTTATGCTGTGTCTTCTCACTGCCTCTGTCGCTATTATGTTTATTTCAATAACGCGAAATATACTTACAGCATTAAGTATCTCAACGGTATATACCAGTGCGGCATTAACCTACTCTGATGGGACGCTGTCCATTTTGAATGCCAATGGCTGGGCTAAATTCTGGAGTAATTTTCAGCCATTCACGCATTATTACCGCATACAATTAGAGCAGGTCAATCTTGGCAGTGATATCACAACAAGCTTGTATCAGTTTGGTATTTTGTCACTCTATATCATTATACCGTTAACCGTCTCTTTTATGCTGCTGGGGAAACATAAGTATAAGCAACAACCGGCAACGTTTCAGGAAAATGTAAAATTTGATGGTATTAAACAAAGCGTTATCAGTACTCTCACATCAATAAAAAAATCTCAGCCTATATTTTCAACGGCAATTATGTCATTGATTCTTTATAGTATTTTCTATCCAAGTGCTTATAAGGCACAGATTAACCTCAAGCTTCCCGTTGCGGTGGTCGATTTTGATCAATCATCATTATCACGTAACCTGATCGACAATCTGCAAACCACCCGTGAGATTGATGTTACCCGGGTGGACAGTTCTCTGTCTGAGGCATTAAATTTATTACGCAACAGAAAAGTTTCCGCAGTGATCACTATTGATAATGATTTTAAAAATAATCTTATCAGAGGGGGAGACGCAGGGATCGATGTTCACCTGTCAGGCGGTTATATGGCTGTAGCTGCCGATTTGAGAGCGGCGGTGATTAATGCAATAAGCGCTACGACTGATGTTAACAGATTAACACCTAAAACCACTGATCATATTATTTCCCTTCCGCTCTATAATCCCACACTGGGATACGAATCTTTTATTATGCCGCTGGTGTTTATTATCATACTTCAGCAAACACTGATTTTTGCCGGTTCTATGCTTATCGCATTACGCAATAGCGTCGGTTTAACCAATATTAACGTATCACAGTTTATCGGAACATTTCTGGGCTTGTTTATCGTTGGTTTTTCCGGCGCAATTTTTGTGTTTGGCTGGGTTTATTACTTACAAGGCTATCCCAATGAAGGCAATATGTTTTTACAGCTTTGGCTGATCGTTCTGTTTTCTGCGGCAGTAAGCTCAATGAGTATGTTGATTGGTAGTTTTCTGGATAACATTAACCGTCCGATGCAGATCCTGTCGGCTACGTCGATGGTTATTTTTTATGCATCAGGCGCCTCATTTCCTACATTTAATATGCCGGGCTGGGTTGTGAAAACGATGGAAATTTTTCCATCAAGTACAATGATAAGCGGGTTTACTATGCTGAACTCTCAGGGGGCTGGTATTTATGAATTGATGCCCGTCATCATAAAAATATCGTTGTTAGCCATTATATTATTTTTACTTGCTATGTATCGTCTGGTTTGGCGGAAATCAAAAGCCGCCTGATATGACATCGTACTGATGATTCAGATAGCTGTTGTTCCGGGGGCGCTTTTATCGTGCTGACCAGGCGTCATCTTACATATGAATAAAGTTTTGGCATCCTGTATACTTCATGTTTCCTCAATTAAAGATTATATAATAAATGGCAAAGATTGGATTTTTATCATTAGGCTGCCCGAAAAACCTGGTGGATTCCGAGCGCATTCTGACTGAACTGCGCACGGATGGTTACCAGATCGTGCCGAGCTATAATGATGCTGATGTAGTGATCGTTAATACCTGCGGTTTTATTGACAGTGCTGTGCAGGAGTCCCTGGAAGCAATCGGCGAGGCACTGGCGGAAAACGGTAAAGTGATCGTGACCGGATGTCTGGGGGCAAAAGAAGACCAGATCCGTGAAGTTCACCCTAAAGTACTGGAAATCACCGGTCCGCACAGCTATGAACAGGTGCTGGCGAGTGTCCGTAAATATGTGCCGAGACCGGCGCATGATCCGTTCACCAGCCTGGTGCCGGATCAGGGTGTGAAACTGACACCGCGCCATTATGCGTATCTGAAAATTTCAGAAGGGTGTAATCACCGCTGCACATTCTGTATTATCCCGTCCATGCGCGGCGATCTGGACAGCCGTCCGGTCGGTGAGGTACTGAGTGAGGCACAGCGTCTGGTTGAAGCCGGTGTGAAAGAACTGCTGGTGATCTCCCAGGATACCTCTGCCTATGGCGCCGATATCAAACACCGCACCGGTTTCCGTGACGGTCTGCCGGTGAAAACCAGCATGATCGGCCTGTGTGAGCAGTTATCCCAGCTCGGCGTTTGGGTTCGTCTGCATTATGTGTATCCGTATCCGCATGTGGATGATGTGATCCCGCTGATGGCGGAAGGCAAAATTCTGCCGTATCTGGATATTCCGTTACAGCACGCCAGCCCGCGTATTCTGAAACTGATGAAACGCCCGGGGGCTGTTGAGCGCACACTGGAGCGCATCAAACGCTGGCGTGAAATCTGTCCGGAGCTGACGCTGCGTTCTACCTTTATTGTCGGCTTCCCGGGGGAAACCGAAGACGATTTTCAGATGCTGCTGGACTTCCTGAGCGAAGCCCGTCTGGATCGTGTCGGCTGCTTTAAATACAGCCCGGTGGAAGGGGCACATGCCAACGAATTACCGGATCAGGTGCCGGAAGCGATCAAAGAAGAGCGTTATCACCGCTTTATGCAGTTACAGCAGCAGATTTCCGCTGAGCGTCTGGCTGAAAAAGTCGGCCGCACACTGCCGGTGATCATTGATGAAGTCGATGAAGAAGAGGGCGCTGTCGGCCGCAGTATGGCTGATGCACCGGAAATCGACGGCATGGTATATCTCAACGGCGAATTTGATGTGCAGCCGGGGGATATTGTCATGGTGAATATTGAACATGCCGATGAGTATGATCTCTGGGGCAGCGTGGTGCGCGAAGCATGACAAACAGTGACAACCGCCTGACCGGACGCCTGATGTTCGGTAGTGACCCGGTGCTGCAGGCCGCATGGCTCTATTATCAGTCCGGTCTCAGTCAGACGGAAGTGGCTGATGCGATGGGGATTTCCCGCGTGACCGTGGTGAAATACCTGCAAACAGCCCGGGAAAACGGTGTGGTGCATATCAGCCTGGATATGGCGCGTTACAGCCGCATCGATATGGCGTTGTCACTGAAAAAAAAGTTTAATCTGACCAATGTGCTGGTGGTGCCGGACAGCCCGGTTGCGGAGGCGGCAGCAGATTCCGCCCGCCGCCGGGAAAACATGGCACAGGCGGCCGGGGTGTATCTCAGTCAGGTGCTTGAAGACGGGGATGTGCTCGGCGTGGCCTGGGGGCGGACAATTCATCATATGGCGAAGTGTCTGACACCGAAAGTCATCCGCAATATGACGGTGTTACAGATGCTCGGCTCCGTACCATCGCAGCCGGATTTCACCACCGTGGAATCGTCCTCGCTGATCGCCGGAAAGTTCGGTGGTGAGTGTGCGTATCTGCATGTGCCCGCGATTGTCAGCTCAGCAGAACTGGCAGATGCACTGCGCCGTGAGCCTATCATTCAGGCAAACTTTGCCCAGCTGGAACGCTGCACCAAAGCGCTGTTTGTGGCCGGTAATGTCACGGAAGAGAATCCGCTGATTCGCGCCGGGGTCATTACGGCGGCAGAAATGACCGATTTCCGCCGCAAAGGCGCGGTCGGGGTTATCTGCGGGCGTTTTTATGATCAGGCGGGTGCGCCGCTGGATACCCATACGGATGCCCGTATTCTCGGTATCCGGCTGCCGCAGTTGCGGAATATCGCACGGCGGATTTTTATTGCCACCGGTGAACACAATATCGCCGCGACCCTCGGGGCACTGCGCGGCGGATATGTTTCTGATTTGATTGTTGATCCGCTGATCGCGGCACACCTGTTGTCAGATAAATAAGTGCAAAAACCGCCGGAAGGCGGTTTTTCTACATCAGAGTATCATTATTGCTGGTTATTGCTTTTCCGCTGCCGCTTTTTCTTCCGGTGTGCGGGTATCTCCCTTACCGTTATTCAGCAGCTGAATAGCGCAGTCCATATACTTATCCGCACCGGCCTGAATCAGATCGTGGTTAAATGCAACGGCCGGTGCGCTGTCCTGTAATGCAGTCACATTGATATCACCGTTAAACTGCTTGTTTAAATCCACTTCACCTTCAATCTTTACATAGTAAGCGATACCGTCCGGCAGATAGCGCCCGCACTCTTCAATGCTTTTTTCGCTGAATGACGGGGATTTTTGGGTAGCGGTACATCCGGACAGGAGCAGAACGGCAGAAGCAAACGCAGCATAACAAATGACTTTTTTCATAAAAACCTTAAATTACAAATACATTAAGGTTTTAATTATATTGCAAATGATTATCATTTAAAATAATTAATTACACAAGGTAACAAAAAACGACGCATGGCGCCGTTTTCTGCCGCCGGTAATCACGATTTTCCGGTTTTCAGTCCGTAGGTTTTGAATTTCCCCAGCACCCGTTGCATCTCCTCCGTACTCAGTACTGGTACATCTGGTGTGATGGCGCGGACTTTCAGATACAGCGCGGAGAGTACTTCAATCTCATGCGCCAGCCACAGGGCTTTTTCGAGGTTGACTTCCATCGCCAGCATGCCGTGATGCTGCATAATCAGCGCCTTGCTGGTTTTAATCCCTTCCGCAACAAGAGCAGCCAGTTCATGTGTACCGAAGGTGGCATACGGCACACAGGGAACATGGTCGGTGCCCGTGACGGCGACCATATAGTGGATCGCCGGAATGGATTCATTGAGAATGGATACAGCCGCCGTATTCAGGGCGTGATTGTGTACCACCGCATTCAGCTCAGGACGTGCCTGATAGCAGCTCAGATGAAAGTGCCACTCACTCGACGGGATCTTATCCGCCTCTGCCTGTCCGGTGTTATCCATGTAGACAATGCTGTCCGGGGTCAGCTTTTCATAGGGCACGCCACTCGGAGTGATCAGCATGCCGTCCTGCCAGCGGGCGCTGACATTCCCGGATGTGCCCTGATTGAGCCCGCTTGCATTCATTTTCAGGCAGGTATCGATAATCTGTTGTGCCAGTTCAGTACGGGTCATGATCACACCTCATACTCAGACGGCCACATCTCCGGGAACATGGCTTTCAGCCCGGCCGGAGAGGCATCACAAATACCGCGCTCGGTGATAAGCCCGGTAACGTACTCAGCCGGGGTGACATCAAACGCATAGTTGCCGCAACGGGTACCCGCCGGTGCAGTATTCACCCAACTGCGGGTGCCTTCCGGTGTGATGCCGAAAACGTGTGACTGTTCTTCACCGGCGCGCTGTTCAATCGGGATCTCTTTTACGCCGTCCCACACCGTGAAATCGAGCGTCGGTGACGGCAGCGCCACATAGAACGGCACATTGTTTGCTTTGGCTGCCAGTGCTTTCAGGTAAGTGCCGATTTTATTGCAGACATCTCCGCGCGCGGTGGTGCGGTCAGTGCCGACAATACACATATCCACTTCACCGTGCTGCATCAGGTGTCCTCCGGCGTTATCGGCAATCAGGGTATGCGGTACGCCGTGTGAACCCAGCTCAAAGGCGGTCAGTCCGCCCTGGTTGCGCGGACGGGTTTCATCCACCCAGACGTGAATGTTAATACCTTCATCATAAGCCTGATAAATCGGTGACAGCGCCGTGCCCCAGTCAACGGTAGCCAGCCAGCCTGCATTACAATGGGTCAGGATATTTACCGGCTCGCCCGGTTTCTTGCGGGCAGCGATTTCACGGATAATCGTCAGACCATGTTCACCGATGCGGTGACAGATTTCCGCATCTTCATCCGCGATTCCGGCGGCAATACGGTAAGCGGCGTCACGGCGCTCAGCCGCAGGGAGTGGTGTCAGGGCACCACAGATTCTGTCCAGCGCCCATTTCAGGTTGATCGCGGTCGGACGGGTGGCAACCAGCACGTTATACGCGTCTTTCAGGGCTGCGTCACTGCTGTCGCGGTGCATTGCCAGCGCCACACCGTAAGCGGCCACCGCACCAATCAGCGGTGCCCCGCGTACCCACATATCTTTGATGGCGGTTGCCGCTTCCTCCATCGTGGTCAGTGTGATGATACTGATTTCAAACGGCAGTTTTGTCTGATCAAAAATACAGACATGGATACCATTGTCTGCGGGCCAGACGGAACGGTAATGTTTTCCGTTAATTTTCATTATATAACCTCGTGTGCAGGTGACGCTTAACAATAAGGAAGAAAGGCTTCGACATCGGCAAAGCTGTGATAATGGCGGGCGTTGACAATCAGCTCCCGTGCCAGTTTCAGTGCGTTGCGCTCAAGTGCCGCGCGTTTGTCCGCATCAGCAATCGTTTTGAAATCAGCAACACCGGCAAACCCGAGCAGACGACGGTTGATCTCCAGCCCGGCATTGACCAGGGTGTCCTGAAACAGCTCTGCGAAGAAACTGTCCTGTGCGGTTTTCAGGAAGTTGTCATCAAACATGCCGTCCTGGTACAGCTCGCGCGGCCAGGCATCGCCCTGTGATTTTTCTGTCCACAGGCGGCGGAATTCAGTCTCAAACGTATTCCAGGTCTGGCTTATCTGCGACAGCAGCCATTGCTGATAGCGGGCGGTTTCTTCCTCTGTCTCCCGGTGTCCGGGCTGGGAAAACCAGGCCATATATAAGTTACCGGTATAGTTGCCGGTATCAAACGCCATCGGCCCCATAAAACTGAACTCAGGGTCAATGACCTGAACAGAGTCAGTGCCGATCATGACGGATCCGGAGTGCAAATCCCCGTGCAGCAGTGCCTGAGCCTGTGTCATAAATTTGTATTTATAGCGCATGGCGGCCTGCACCATGTCTCTGTCCAGCATCACGGCGTTTGCATCACGATCGAGCTGCGGAGATGTGTGATTATTGCGCGGAGCCGGGAAGTAAGGCTCGGTAAAAATCAGATCTTCGGTGATTTTGCATAATTCATGGTTGGCAGAAAACTGCGCGGTCAGGGCTTTTTTCTCCCGTGCCGCCATACCGATATCTGAAGTATTAAAGAGTGTCCGTGCCATAAACAGACCGATTTTTTCTGCCAGATGAGGGACATACTCTCCGGCAATCAGTGCCTTGCGCAGAATGATATGATCAGCGAGATACTCCATGGCAAACAGCGCCATGGTTTCGTCATAGAAATAGACAGCCGGTACACTGTCCGGTGCGAAACGTTTCTCCTGTGACAACGCATGGTATTCGAAATAATTACGCTGCAAAGAGAGTTTCCAGGATTCACCGGCGGCACGGACATACGGCAGGGATTGCTTGACCACCAGGGTCCGCTCACTGCCTCTGACAATAAACACTAGGTTGAGATTACCGTCACCGATTTCCTCAATCTGCCAGGATTCCGGCGTACCGCCGGGTAAAATGTCACCCGGTAAATGTGAGGACAGGTAAGCGGGCAGGGTGCCACAGGTTTGCGGGGTATAGCCGGCCGGGGGTTGTTGCGTCATAAGATAACCTCAGAAACAGAGATAAATGGCTACATATGTAAATTATAACTATACATATGTATTTTTTCTGTGATTCAACTAACACATAACCGGAAATAGCCTGTTTAAAGTGGGTGATAAGAAATAAATGTAAATATTTCTTACGTATTCACACGCAATTATTTTTATGAAATACCGGGGTATATTATTATCAATGTGTCATTCTTCTATTTTCTTCAGAAGAATAGTTAATCTTATTAAGACCATTTTTTTATATTAAGTGTGATCGGGTAGGTATTGTTACACTAAATAGGAGTATTGATATTGCAAACAATATCCCTATAAGGTTAAATTTCGTTCACTAAGACGTAAGATGCCGGTTATTCATGACTTTTTATTTTAATTTTTTGTTTTTCATGTGGTTATGAATTTGGCAATCCGTGGATTGCCTGCGGGTGGCAGACGCTTAAAAACGGAATTTTTTGTTATCACGTTGTCAATATAAGTGAAGGAGAATCTTATGGAGACGGAATCTATATATTCCTGTGTCGGAACACGTATTAAAGAAAAGCGGAAATATTTAGGATTAAGTGTTGTCCGGTTAGCGGAAGACATGGGAATAACGCAGCAGCAATTTAACCGTTATGAACGGGGAACGAGCCGGATTAGTATACATTATCTGATGTATCTGGCGGAGATGTTCCATGTTCCGGTGGATTATTTTTTCGATTCGGAATAGTTTATGCCCGCCGGGTAGTGACACCGTATCACCTGTATGTGAGAATAGCCGGCAATTAACTCCGCACTGGTTGCTAATTGCCGGCCGGTCATTTGTGGTACAAGGTCACAGGTATAATGTCACGCGAATTCTTTCGAAAAGTTGCGGATAAGCAACATATAAAACTTACGTACATCACCCATTTCTATTGTAATCAGCAGGATATTTCAGAAGTTATCAGTCTGCTTCGGGAATATGAAAAAATGCCGGCATCCGTGCTGGACTATGTTCAGTTTGTCATTGTTGATGACTGCTCCCCGCTGGAATATGACATTCCTGAATTTGATTTAAACCTGACATGGCTGCGGATCACAACGGATATTCCGTGGAATCAGGGCGGCTCCCGCAATCTGGGCGTGACCTATGCGGCATCGGATAAGATTCTGATGACTGACCTGGATCATGTTCTGCCGGTATCGACATTTACTTACCTGATTAATGCCGCGAATCCGGGCCGGACATTCTATAAACTCTACCGCCGGGATGAGCAGGGGAATATCCGCAAAGGGCACTCGAATCTGTTCTTTATGTCCCGCGCCCGTTTTTTCCGTTTTTACGGTTATGATGAAGAATTTTGCGGCCATTATGGCGCAGAAGATTACCGTTTTGTGAAACTGCAGAAATACCATGGTTCCCGCCAGCGCTATCTGCCGAAATCCGTGTATGCCAGGGAGCGGATTGTGGATCGCGATAAGTCCTATCACACACTGGACAGAAGTCTGGAATACAACACGCCGGTTGATAAACGCAAGCATGAGGAAGTCTGCACGTATGGTGCGGAATCCGGTCATTCCCGGTTATTCCTGGATTTTGAGTGGAAAATTCTGCGGTCGGTCTGCCGTACATCACCGGTAGTCAGGGAAAAAAAACCGGGCTGGAAAGCCCGCTGGTGGTTGCGCTGGTTATTTGCGCCGCTGGCAAAATAAAGCAGCATA
>NZ_JAODZS010000029.1:0-58701 GCF_029835375.1 Morganella sp. GD04133
GTTATTGATAGTGGACTGCATACGGTTCTGGAATGCACCCAGCTGACTGCGCTGACTGTCAATTTTTGACAGTGCTTTATCCAGTGTGCCCAGCGGGCTTCTGGCATCAAGCACTTTCTGATCAGCCGCATCTAATTCTGCCACTTTTTTAAACTCAAGTTTTGCCGGTGTTGCACCCGCTGTACCTGTCGCCGCAGTCACAGTAACTTCTGCTTTTAACGTGACATCTTTACCGTCAACCTTACCCTGGATATACACGTTGGTTTTATCAACTGAACCATCTGCGGCCACCTGGTAAGATACTTTTGCACCTTCAACATCTTTACCATTAAACGTAATCTCTTTCAGTGCTTTTTCTGCAACTTTTTGTGCATCCTCTTCAGTACCTGTTCCCTGAAGATCCGCAACAAAATCACCCGCAGACAGTGTTGGCCCGAACCGGGAGGCTGCGATATCCAGTTTATCCAGACCCAGCGCTTCGCGATCAACCTTCTTCAGGTCGATATCAATGGTTTCACCGTCGTTGGTGCCGACCTGGAAGGTCATTTTGTTATCGGAGGACAGCACTTTAATACCGTTAAACTGCGTCTGCTCTGAAATACGGTCAATCTCTTTCATGCGCTGATCAACTTCTTCTTTAATAGAGTTGATATCGCTTTCAGAGTTGGTGCCGTTTTGTGCCTGTACCGTCAGTTCACGGATACGCTGGATATTGTCGTTGATTTCATTCACCGCGCCTTCTGTTACCTGCGCCAGTGAAATACCGTCGCTGGCATTACGGGAAGCCTGAGTCAGACCTTTAACGTTAGCGGTGAAACGGTTGGCAATCGCCTGGCCCGCTGCATCATCTTTCGCACTGTTAATGCGGGAGCCGGAAGAAAGACGCTCAATCGCAGTCCCTAACGCGCCCTGTGAGCGGTTTAAATTATTCTGGGTAACCAGTGACAGAACATTAGTATTAATAACTTGTGCCATAATGATACTTCCTTTTTTTGTATGAAATAATGTGAATTATTTTCTTCCGCCGCTGCGGGTTAATACTGTTAACGGGAAGTAATTCACTTTATTTACAGACAAAACGCCGCCATATTGTCAATATCAGGCATATTTATCCGGACAGCGCATCTTGTAAGATTTGTAACTAAATTGCTGCCTCCGGAGCCCTTTTTTGTTTCCTTATCTTAATGGTGACAATAACCCTGCTTTCCCTGCGCAACTCTGCCCATCATTTTTTGCCGTTAACGCTAAAATTCTTCCGCTGCCAACCGATAACTATGTAAAACCAATTAAATTCAGGAGAAGTACATGGCAGGCATAGCATCGTTAGGCGTCGGCGCCGGAATGGATCTTAATCAGCAACTGGACATGCTGGAGAAAGCAGAAATGCGCCGTCTGGAGCCGTTAACTGCCCAAAAAACAGCGTGTGATGCACAAATTAGCGCATTCGGGAAATTACAGGCCTCACTGGAAAAATTAAAGTCCGCGTCTGAAGGTCTGAAGAAATACGAAGATATCAGCACCACCAAAGTCAGCGGTGAATATAAAAGTTTTGATGTCACGACCGACGGCAAAGCAGTTCCCGGCGTTTACGACGTTAAAGTGGAGCAATTAGCCAAATCCCAGACGATTGCCACCCAAGGCCAGGACAGCAATACGGCCAATCTGGGGAGTAACAGTGATGAACGGACCATCACCATTACACAGGGTGACGGCAGTGATCCGAAGAAAACATTCAGTATTAAACTGGATAAAGATCATACGTCATTAATTGAAATCGCCGATGCGATTAATAAAGCGGATAAAGGTGTCACTGCGGCAGTAATAAAAACCGCTGATGGCAAATATACCCTGTCCATGTCTTCTAAGACGGAAGGAACTGAAAGTCATATTTCCGTCAGTGTCCCGGATGATCAGAAGCTGGATGCTATTTTACATGTTGAATATGACGCATCCGGCAAATTGGATACCACAAAAAGTAAGATGGTTGAAAAAGTTGCACCACAGAACTCAAAATTCACCATTAACGGTTTTGATTTCGAAGAGCAGACCAACACCATTAAAGATAAATTCCCCGGCCTGACCCTGACACTGAAGAAAGAAAGTGAAAACGGCAAAGAAGAACATTTGTCTGTAACGTCTGACAGTGAACCGGCGAAAAAGAAAATTAAAGAATGGGTGGATGCCTATAACGAGTATCAGAAACTCTGTAAAGATCTGACCAAATATACCCAGACGGAAAAAGGCCAGGCTGCTGATAAAAGTAATGGCCCGCTGATTGGTGACTCTACCCTGCGCGGTATTCAGAATACTATCCGTGCGCAGATCAGAACACCTAACGGCAACGGTGAAATTAACACCATGAACAAGATGGGTATTAAGCAAAAGACAGACGGTACCCTGGAAATAGATGACAAAGTGCTGGATAAGGCACTGAAAGAGAATGGCTCCAGTGTCAAAGAATTCTTTGCCGGTGACGGAAAAGAGACCGGTTTTGCCACCGAAAACTTTAATTACCTGAAAAAGACATTAGACAGCCGTGAAGGTACGATTCATAACGCGACCAACGGCCTGGAGAAAAAGAAAAAAGGTATCGATAAACGTATCGAACAAACCAATAAACAGATCGAAAACACCATGGATCTGTATCGCCGTCAGTTCCAGAATCTGGACAAAATGATGAACTCCCTGAGTGGCACCACACAAGCACTCGGCAGAATGTTAGGTTAAAAATAATGTATCAGCGCAAGGCAAATCAGGCTTACCAGCAGGTTAATCTTGAAAGCGAAATTACCAATGCCTCGCCTTATCAGTTGATCCGGATTTTGTTTAACGGGGCGCTCAGCGCCCTTCGCCGCAGCGAAATCTTTATGGAACAACATGATATTGCCGCCAAGGGTAATGAGCTGTCGAAGGCCATTAATATTATTGAAAATGGCCTGAAACAGGCTCTGGATTATGATGCCGGCGGTGAGCTGGCGCATAATCTGGCCTCCCTGTATGACTATATGATTATGCGGTTACTCAACGCAAATATCGACAATAACGTGGCCTACGTAAAAGAGGTCTATCAACTGCTCTCCGATCTCGCGGCAACATGGCAACAAATCGGGGCAAATGTGGATGAAAGATAATCAGGTGAGTATTCAAACAACCATCAATTTACACGATATATATCAACATGTACTGACACTGAGTGAAGAACTCGTTACCCTGGCCAGAAACAGTGAATGGGATGATTTGATTGCCCGTGAAACGGATTATGTTTGCGCGGTTGAACACCTGACACAGTTATCTCATGAACTGGAAAAAGAACAGCCGGTCACCGGCGAACTGGTGGAAATACTGCAGGCTATTATTGAAAATGAACGGGTAACAAAAATCTGTTTACAGGATCACCTCAACTTTCTGAGTAAAGAAATAAAACAGCTTGACCAACAACGGGTGATTAATAAAAGTTACGGGCAATTCAGTGACCCGGATTATTCCATTAATATTAAACCAGTAGAATAAGTTTTTCTGATCAGCGCAGTGTCTTAAAATAATGAAAAAATGGCCTGATCTGTTCCGGCCGGACAGTCGTTCTCTGTCCGGCCGGAACCTTTTGCTATTCTGCGGTATTTTTTACACCGGGTTTCACACAATTTCCCAGGTATAACCCCGCCATAACGGCTGCAAATCCGCCGATCACACTGACCAGTAAATACGCTATTCCGGTACCTAATAACGCCGGGGATGACATAATTTCAAAGGTTCCGTACACAAAACTGCTGAATGTGGATAACCCGCCCATAATACCGGTTGCCACCAGTGCATTAACATACTGATTAATCCGGTTGCGCTGTAATAACGCTGCCGTTATTCCCAGCAGGAATGAGGCAATAATATTGGCCGCCAGAATATCAAGCGGAAACCCGTCACTCAGAGACGGCACACCGAGCATCAGTAATTCGCGGCAGATTGCACCGAAGGCTCCGCCAATAAAAATAAGAATCACCATATTCATCTTGTTATCCTTATGCCGCCAGCCAGACACCCAGTGCGGCAGCCGCCAGACCCGCCACAACAGAGATAAGCAAATACCCGAAAGCCAGCATCCGCTGTTTGGAATTCACCAGTTTTGCCGCGTCCAGCTGCATACTGCTGAATGTGGTGTAACCGCCGAGAATACCGGTCAGAACAGCCGCATGCAGGAATGAACCGAAACGGTCACGCCAGTCAATCACGAATAACGTGCTTAAAAAACCGATAATAAAGGCACCCGAGATATTAATAATAAAGGTACCCAGCGGAAAATGGCCGTGATAACGTTCGCCTGTCAGTTTACCGACCCACCAGCGCAGTAATGAACCGCTGCCGCCACCGATACCGACCCAGAAAATATCAATTACTGTCATATAGCCTCACCTGTAAATACCTTTGCCAGGAGAAATACGTACCGCTGATAGTGTAGATCCTCTCTCTTTATTTCACAATTACCGGAATGAAACATGCTGAATTTGTACAAAGATACCGGATCGGAAGTCCGGTTACAGGTTATGCCCTGTAATATTCTGTGATTATACGGAGAACGGATACCAATAACTGACAGTCAGCAGAAAAATAGCCACTCCGCCTGCCAGCGCGGCAGCCATCAGATAAAAACGGTACCGGGGTACGGTTATTACCGGGTTACGCCGGATATTGCGGTAAACACGGAGTAAATCCCCCGACAATATCAGCAGCAGAATGACCAGCAGAAATTTACTGACCAGATATACCGAATCCCAAAAACCAGCGGAAACCGGCGGCTCCCGCAGATTATTATTTATCCATTTAACCAGTATTATGCCGGTTGTTGTATATAACCACACCCGGAAATAAAAACCGGCCAGTATTATCACACTTGTCACTGATATTTTATATCTCTTCATTTGTACTCTTTTTACAGATAAAAAAGCGCCAATACGGAACTAACTCCGTTTTTATGCTGTCATAAACAGAGTAAAAACACACTGTTTTACTATACACATTAAGGACAACTGATGAAATCAGCCTATGTTATTGCTCCGCTCTTCTTATTAATGGCAGGATGCAGTCAGAATACCCTGACAACACCGGCAACGGATAATACCAAAACACTTTACATCGATTCTGAGCTGGCCGACTGCACAGGTGTCGCACCGATGAAGTGCATGAAAATAAAAGAATCTCCGGAGGCAGACTGGGAATTTTTCTATCAGAATATTGACGGTTTTACTTACGAACCGGGATACCAGTACCGGGTATCCGTCAAAACCACCCATATTCCGAATCCGCCTGCCGATGCACCCAATATCCGTTATCAGTTAATCTCCGTACTGAATAAAGATCCGGTAGCGGCGAAGGCAAACATTGGCATGGCGAACCCGGCATCGGTGTATTGTGAACAATCCGGCGGTAAAACAGAAATCGTGAAAGCAGAATCAGGCTGGACCGGTTACTGTAATTTACCGGGTGGTGAACGGGTTGAAGAATGGACTTACTACCGCAAAAATCATAAGTAAGCCGATCAAAAGGAGCGGGACAACCCGCTCTCTTTATTTATCCGGTATAAAAACTGTTTTTGTTATTTCACTAATTGACAGGTACGGCCTTTATCTTCAGCAACCTTGCCTTTCACCGCATCATCTTCTGAGATGGTGGCCAGGTTCAGTTCATTTTTTCCGTTTGACCAAAGCTGGAAATTTTCCCCGACATAACGGGCACCACTGGCCGCAGGCGCTTCTTTCAGAACAATAATCTCATCGCTGTATACCATTACAGCGGTTGTGGCTCCGGGGTTCCGCTTATGCCGGTGAGATTCGAAATCTGCATAAAACCCTGACGGGACTGATTGAAGCCTATATTATTGGTCACGGTGCAATGGGGTTATTGCATTTTATCGTCTGGCTGCGGAAAAAATCAGTTTCTGATAATAATCAGACCCGTTAATGTTCTGTCAGGAGATAATGTCTCTCCGGCACCGCTGTAAAATAATAAGCCCGCCGGGGCTTATTATTTTTACGGCAACAGCAGCTAGTTATTCTTTTTCAGATTCGCCACTAATTTTTCCAGCAACTCTGCTTTATATAATACCGGTGCAATATTACCGCTCTCAATTAAGGCATTAGACACATCAGATAACTTAAAGCGGACAGCTTTCCCTTCAATACTCACACGGCTTGCAACCAGTGGGGTATTTTTTGTTTCCGTACCGGTCATAAACACACTCATCGCCGCAATATTCGGGACCGGTAATTTGCCTTTTTCCAGCACTAATGTCATTTGCAGCTTAAGGTCACCGGGAGCGGATTTTTTCGCTGATTGCAGGCGTTTAATCGCTTCCGGGGTGATCATCACACCGGCATAGAGCTCATCATTTGATAAGATATAAATCTCAGCATTTACCGCCTTCATATCATCCGCGATAAACCCGACCCCGACAGGAACGGTAAAGCGGGCATAGGAATTAAACTTCTCTTTGTAACACTCTTTATACTCTGCACCGGAAAAGACCGCCGGCAACTGCTCTTTAATTTTGATCAGACTTTTCGATTCTTTCCGTGAATCCTCAAAATCATTGCAGGCCGGTACTTCCACATTAATATTACCGGCAACCAGTTTATGCTCATGTGATATCAGGTCATCTGTATTTACCGTGGTTTCAACATCTGCTTTACAGCCTGCCAGTAAGACAACCGGGATAAGAACAGGAAGGATTTTTTTCATTTTTTCACCACTCTGTGTTTCGGATGCATCCATTTAAACACACCGGCAGTGAAATGACAGAGATCCGGGGGATTTTTGCCGGAATACTTATACGGAGGCTTGTCTGAAAGCGTTACAACCGGGAGATGCCTTACTTCTATGGCTATGGTGACCGGATCGGCCGGGGAGATCAAGGATTCACCTGGTGGCCAGGTGGTGGCGTTATGCAATAAAGTATATCGGGTTTCGTTCACTGTGTGACGGTGGCATTGATACAACCACACCACCGAATATTGCAGAATCGAATAATAAATCAAACCGTAACGAATAAAGTAGAGGTAATTAGCCATGCTCCCGCCAGTATCCATAAATACAGATACTTCAGCACATATTTCTCATCATAATTATCAGGCGGCCCCATTAACAACCGAGCGTGTGATACAAAATTCTTACCTGATACAGAAGGATCAATGTAGTTCTCGTTCCATGGGACATCTCTCTTGGGGTGAATATGAACATCTTGCATCACTTCATGACAGAATTGACTTTATAAATAAAGTCACATCTTATATTACAGACAAAATTCCGTTGCGGGATACACCAATAACATTGATATCATTAGGTTCAGGTGGCTTACTGACAGAATCATTTATAGATGAACAACTTAAAAACTCAGGCTATAAAGACCTTAACTGGAGAGTCATAGACCCAGACTACCAAAATAATGGATATGCACAGTGCCGGAACGAATTTAAACAACGAGTCAATAATAACGTCATGGCATTTACAACGGAGCAGGCATATTTAAACGAGTCACCCGGACATTACGGGTTAGCTGAAAATGATAAAAATCACGGAGCCACTGTCATCTTATCTATTTTCCCTCCGACAGTATTACCTGAAGTAAGCTGCGACCCCGATAGTATGGTTCTCAAAGGAAGGTCTGTCGAGGACGTTAGCGAAGCAAATGGGATTTATTTGTTTGTTGTACCACCAAATTATAAAGAAATGTTAGATCAAATTCCACTCGTCTTATCTGAAGGGAGCCAGCTTATTGTTCTTAACTGTGCGCTAAAATGCTTAATCAATAAACAAGGGAATTATGAGATTAACGTTAGTCCATCTGAAACAGGTCGTTTTATAAATAATGAAACTAAACCCTATTTGGATTCTCTCAGTAAAACGTCCAATCCGACACAGAAGAAAATTGAGTTACGTCATGTTGGCAACGCTTTTGATAAGTATATTGAAAAACTAAATAATCGTGAACAACTTGGTATGAAGTTTTTTATTTCCGATTATGATGTAAGTATAGAAAAATTACAGGATTACTTTATTGAGAGCAATAATAAAACATTATTTGCGTCTTTTGATAAGAATGAAACTTCATTCAAGATGAATGAATAGCTTATATTTGAATAGTCATTTTTATAAAAAACCTGTGAATGAGGGTAACGTCGTCATTTTTCCTGCTTACCCTCATTTTGACTACTTTAACCGGTTTGCAAACGGATCACCTATCTTCAAAGATGATCCACGATGTATACGGAGCATGGATGAAGGAAAATGATGCCGACCAGATAGCCATTATGAACAACAATGCCCCACCCATGCCCCAATCAAGATACAGGAAAGCCATTTAACCTTTCATATCAATGTGTTAATACTTCTACACCGGCATTGACATAATTTCCTGATACGCCGCCACCAGTTTATTACGCACCTGAATACCCATTTGCAGGCTCAGGCTCGCTTTCTGCATATCCACCATGACATCATTAAGGGAAATATCGGCTTTGCCGAGTGTAAAGTCTTCCACTTTTTTTGCGGAATTAATGCGGGTGGTATTGATCTCATTCACTGCTGAGATCAGGTGATCACCAAACCCCGGCGCATCAACGACCGGCCTGGTCTGGTTTGCTGCCTGTGCTGCTGTTACATTCAGCTGGGAGACGACTCCCTCAATTGCCTGAATTGTCATGTTTTTTCTTCCGTTAACAGGGATTAATGTGTAACCCGGAAACCGCTTTTTGCTGAAAAAGGCACCGGCCACATCCTATTGCCTGCATACCCTAACACACCCTTTTTAACTTGAAGCCCGTAAATAACACCAAAATCACGGGCTGATTCTGTCATTAGATTGGTTATCCGCGGGGAATAATAGCAGCGTAAAAAAGTGACGTTACAAAGAGGGAAATTACGTTGTTTCGCCAAAACTATTTTCACCCGTCAAATCAGCAAGGCAGGGAATGTTTATGAGTGCCGCACCACAAGACACCGGAGATACCAAAAAGGGATTCGCCCTGATTATTGACCGTATTAAGGCTGATCCGAAGGTTCCGCTGATGGTCGCCGGCGCGGCGGCAATCGCCGTTATTGTTGCGTTGTTCCTCTGGATGCGCAGCCCGGATTACCGCGTTCTGCTCAGTAATCTGAGTGCCAAAGACGGCGGCGATATTGTCAGCCAGCTGACACAGATGAATATGCCTTACCAGCTCGCGGATAACGGCAGTGCCATTCTGGTGCCTGCTGATAAAGTACATGAGCTGCGGCTGAAACTGGCGCAGGCCGGTCTGCCGAAAGGCGGTAACACCGGTTTTGAACTGCTGGATAAAGAGCAGTTCGGTATCAGTCAGTTCAGTGAGCAGGTGAACTATCAGCGCGCCCTTGAAGGGGAACTGTCACGCACGATTGAATCACTCAGCCCGGTTCAGACCGCGCGGGTGCATCTGGCGATCCCGAAGCCGACCCTGTTTGTCCGCGAGCAGAAATCACCGACCGCCTCCGTCACCGTCGGATTGCTGCCGGGCCGCGCACTGGATGAAGGTCAGATCAGCGCGATTGTGCATATGGTCTCCGGCAGTGTGTCCGGATTAACCTCATCCAACGTCATTATTGTTGACCAGACCGGACGCCTGCTGACAAACAATGATAACAGCCAGCAGTCTGTCAGCACATCCCAGATGCGCCTGACTCAGGAAACGGAAGCCCGCCTTAAACAGCGTATTGAAGATCTGCTTGCGCCGCTGGTCGGCCGTACCAACGTACAGGCGCAGGTCACCGCGCAGGTGGATTACTCCAAAGTCGAGCAGACCGCTGAAGAATACAAACCAAACCAGCAGCCGGATTCCGCCGCTGTCCGCTCGCGTCAGAGCAGCCAGAGTCAGCAGAACAGCAACGGCGGCCCGGGCGGCGTACCGGGGGCATTATCCAATCAGCCGGTCAGTGCCCCTTCCGCCCCTGTTGAAACAGCAAAAGCGGATACAAAAGATAATAAAACAGCATCCCCTGCCGATAATAACCGCAACAGCAACATTAATTCACAGAGCGATGAGACCACAAACTACGAAGTGGATCGCAAAATCAGTCATACCCAGCGCCAGATTGGCGTGGTTGACCGTCTCTCTGTCGCGGTAATTATTAACTGGCTGCCGCAGAAGAAAGAAGACGGCACTGAGGAAATGCAGCCGCTGCCGCCGGAGATGATCAAAGAGATTGAAGCGCTGACCCGCGAGGCAATGGGCTATTCCGCCGATCGCGGCGACACGCTGAGCATCACCAACTCCCGCTTTACTGATGAAGGTCAGCTGACCGAAGAGCCGTCGCTCTTCACAAGCCCGGTCATCATTGCGCAGGTACTGGAGTACGGCAAGATCCTGCTGCTGTTACTGGTGGGCTGGCTGTTATGGCGTAAAGGTATCAGACCGCAGTGGCAGCGCTACCGCAAAGCACAGCAGGCGGAAGCGGAAGCCCGTATGTTTAAGGCAACGCAGATGAAAACCCCGCTCGTGGCTGATGAGCCTATCAGTGACGATATGGACGAGAAAACCCGCCGCCGCCTGACCCGTCAGCGTGTCAGCGCCGAAATTCAGAGCCAGCGTATCCGTGAGATGGCGGATAAAGATCCGCAGGTTGTGGCAATGGTTATCAGTCAGTGGTTAGGAAAAGCACAATGAATTTAAGCGGAACAGAAAAGAGCGCCGTCATGCTGATGACGCTCGGTGAGGACCAGGCCGCCGAGGTCTTTAAACACCTGAACAATAAAGAAGTTCAGCAGCTGAGTATGGCGGTGTCCAACATGCGCCAGGTCTCCAATGCCGAGCTGGCGGAAGTCCTGACGGAGTTTGAGGAAGCGGCGATTCAGTATGCGGCGCTGAACATCAATACCAATGATTATTTGCGTTCCGTGCTGGTCAAGGCGCTGGGTGAAGACCGCGCCGCCAGCCTGCTGGAAGATATCTTCGAGAAACACGAAAGTGCGTCAGGGATCGAAAGCCTCAACTATATGGAGCCGCAGACTGTGGCCGATATTATCCGCGACGAACATCCGCAGATTATCGCCACCATCCTAGTGCATTTAAAACGCAACCTGGCTGCCGATGTGCTGGAGCTGTTCGACGAACGCCAGCGCAACGACATTATGCTGCGTATCGCCACCTTTGGTGGTGTCCAGCCTGCGGCACTGGCGGAACTGACCGAAGTTCTCAACAACCTGCTGGACGGTCAGAACCTCAAGCGCAGCAAAATGGGTGGCGTGAGAACCGCAGCCGAGATCATCAACCTGATGAAAAGTCAGCAGGAAGAAGGTGTTATCGGGGCAATGCGCGATTACGACGGCGAACTGGCGCAACGCATTATCGACGAAATGTTCCTGTTCGAGAACCTTATCGAAGTGGACAACCGCAGTATCCAGCGCATCCTCCAGGATGTGTCCAACGACTCGCTGGTTATTGCACTGAAAGGCTGCAACGAAGAGCTGCGCGAACACTTCCTGCGCAATATGTCCACCCGTGCGGCTGAGATTGTCCGTGATGATCTGGAATCCCGTTCACCGGTGCGCATGTCGCAGGTTGAAAATGAACAGAAATCCATTCTGCTGATTGTCCGCCGTCTGATGGAAACCGGTGAAATTGTGATTGGTGGTGGCGACGATGTCTATGTCTGATAAAGAAAACACCACACTGCCGTGGAAGCGCTGGCAGCCGCGGGAACTGAATCAGTGGGATTTAAATTCTTCGGTGCTCCCTGCTTTGTCCGATGAGCCGGAGCCGGAAAAGCCCAAAGTGCCCTGCCTCGAACCTCAGGAAGTGCTCGAGCAGATCAATCTGCTGGATAACCTGAAAGAAGAGGCGCAGCGCAGCGGTTTTCAATCCGGTCATGAACAGGGCCAAAAAGCCGGTTATGACGCCGGGTTTGCTCAGGGTCTGCAGGACGGTGCGGAACAGGGCCGTCAGCAGGTACTGGCAGAACAGCAGCCGCTCACGGAAGCGTGGCAGAAACTGTTGTCCGAGTTCAGTTATTCCCTCGACAGTTTTGACAGCGTGGTGACCACCAAACTGTTGCAGATTGCCCTGACCGCCGCCCGTCAGGTGCTTGGTCAGCCTGCCGTCTGTGACGGTACCGCGCTGCTGGAAGAGATCAGCCGTCTGCTTCAGCAGAAACCACTGTTTGCCGGTCAGCCGGAACTGCGGGTTAACCCGGTACATATTGAGATGCTGGAGCAGCATATCGGCACCCAGCTCAGTCTGAACGGCTGGCAGCTTGTACCGGATCCGCAGCTGCATGCGGGCGGATGCCGTGTGGTAGCGGATGACGGCGAAATAGATATGAGTGTTGCCACCCGCTGGCAGGAGCTGTGCCGGTTATACGCGCCGGAGACGTTATCATGACCGCGCGGATCGGCCGCTGGATAAGCGCGCTGGACAGCGTTGAGTCCCGGATGTCCGGTGTGGTGATGACCCGCCATTACGGGCGCCTGACCAAAATCACCGGGCTGGTGATGGAAGCTGAAGGTATCAAAATGCCGCTCGGTGCCACCTGTTTTATCGAGCGCGTGATCAACGGCAACACCGAAGAAGTTATCTGTGAAGTGGTCGGTTTTAACGGTCCGCGTATGCTGCTGATGCCGCTGGCAGAGCCGGACGGTATCGCGCCGGGTGCGCGCGTGTATGCACAATCCACCGGAAGCGGCGGGCAGACCAGCCGTATGCTGCCGCTGGGTGATGAGCTGCTCGGCCGTATTCTTGACGCCTCCGGCAATCCGCTGGACGGCAAAGGGCCGCTGGACGCCAAAACCCGGGCTCCGCTGACCACGCCGCCGATCAACCCGCTGGAACGTTCGCCGATTAAAGACGTGCTGGATGTCGGTGTCCGCGCTATCAATGCCCTGCTGACCGTCGGACGTGGTCAGCGTATGGGCCTGTTTGCCGGTTCCGGTGTCGGGAAAAGTGTGCTGCTCGGCATGATGGCGCGTTTCACGCAGGCGGACATTATTGTGGTCGGGCTGATTGGTGAGCGCGGTCGCGAAGTCAAAGACTTTATTGAGAACATCCTCGGCGCGGAAGGACTTCAGCGTGCCGTGGTCGTCGCGGCACCGGCGGACGTTTCCCCGCTGCTGCGGATGCAGGGTGCCTCTTATGCCACGCGGATCGCGGAATATTACCGTGATCTGGGCCGCAATGTGCTGTTAATTATGGATTCACTGACCCGTTACAGTATGGCACAGCGTGAAATTGCGCTCGCCATCGGAGAACCGCCTGCCACAAAAGGCTATCCTCCGTCGGTGTTCGCAAAATTACCGGCACTGGTCGAACGGGCAGGCAACGGTAAAAACGGCGGCTCTGTCACCGCATTTTACACTGTACTGACCGAAGGGGATGACCAGCAGGATCCGATCGCTGACTCCGCGCGGGCCATTCTTGACGGTCATATCGTGCTTTCACGATCTCTGGCGGAATCCGGACACTACCCTGCTATCGATATCGAAGCCTCCATCAGCCGTGCCATGACCGAGCTGATTGAGAAAAGCCATTACCGGAAAATTCAGCGTTTCAAACAGCTGACCTCGGCTTACCAGCGCAACCGCGACCTGATTAACGTTGGTGCCTACGCGGCGGGCAGTGACCCGATGCTGGATGAGGCCATTCAGCTGTTCCCGTCTATGGCGAAGTTCCTGCAACAGGATATCGATGAGCGCTGTGACTACCCGGCCGCCTGTGAGCAGCTCAGTCAGGTGATACCGGACGCATAACGAGGTCGTCAATGTCAAATACGCATGCACTCACCACGTTGTTAAATTTAGCTGAAGAAGCCGCCGAAGAGGCGGCTAAAGTGCTGGCACAGGTGCGTCAGACCCACACACAGATGAGTCAGCAGCTGACCATGCTGGAGAATTATCAGGCCGATTACCGGCAGAAACTGAATCAGACACTGTATAGCGGAATGGCTGCCGATAAGTGGCAGAACTATCAGCAGTTTCTGGTCACCCTCGAACTGACCATTGAACAGCAGCAGGGTCAGCTGAACCTGTGGGAGCAGCGCGTCAGTGATGCCAACCGTCACTGGCAGGAAAAACAGCAGCGCGTCAATGCCTTCGATACCCTGATCCGCCGTGCGGATCATGCAAAAAATCAACGACAAAACCGGCTGGAGCAAAAGCAGATGGATGAATTTGCCCAGCGCGCGACTTTATGGAGAACCCGTTAATGGATGTCAACGCCGGTAGCAAAGCAGTCAGTTCAGCTGACAATACACTGAATAAACAGGGATCCCCGCGTGCGGAAGATGCACAGGCAACCGTCCTGCCGTTTCAGGCGGTGATGGATGCACAGCAGCCGCGCCCGGAAAAACCGGCACAGGCGGTACATGCGGTGAAACAAACCCGCAATGACACTGCCGCGCATAAACAGGCCGCAGAGGGTAAAACGGTCTCCGCACAGGAAAAACAGACCGGTGCCGACACCATGGCACAGCTGAATTTCTCCCGCCGCCTTGCCGGGGATACAGCCTCACCGGCGCTGGATGCAAAATTGCTGACCACCGGGGATGATGCACCTGCATTACCGCAGACGGAAGGTGAAGCGGACAATGCCTTGCTTGCACTGCTGAAAGAACGCCTGACCGGGAAAGAAAGCCGCACTGTGGAGAAAGCGGCTGCCGATACAAAGCTGCATATTGATGACAGCGGAAAAAACAGCGCCAAAACCACAGAACTGCCGCAGGACACGCTGACGAAGACCGGTGATAAGCCTCTGCTTACGGATGAAAATAACGATGCCCGCACCCTGTTTGTTGATGACAAGTCCAAACCGCGTGTGGATCAGCCGCGTTTTTCACTGACCGATGCCCAAAAACCGGATCAGAAAGCCCTGCCGGATGATTTTTTACCGCTGAATAAGAAACCCGCTGATACTTCCGTGCCGTTATCGCTGGCTTCCGCCGCTGATAACAGTGCCGATAACAGCAAAAGCGCATTCAGCATCAAAACAGAAAGCAGCGCCTTTCAGACGGTAACCGCGCCGGGCAGCCATACTGCCGTGCAGAGCCCGGCGCTGATGCCGGCAGCGGCACAAAGCACCGCCGCGCAGACCAATGCGCCGGTGGCTCAGCCTGCCATGCAGCTGACCGCGCAGCTCGGCAGCGAACTGTGGCAGCAGCAGGTCAGCCAGAATATGATCTATTTCTCCCGTCAGGGATTACAGCAGGCACAGCTGCGTCTGCATCCGGAAGAGCTGGGCTCGCTGAATATCCATCTTAAAATTGAGGATAATCAGGCGGTGATGCACTTTGTCTCCCCGCACAGCCACGTCCGCGCGGCGATGGAGTCCATGATGCCGGTGCTGCGCAACGCCCTTCAGGAGAGCGGAATTCACCTGGCGCAAAGCTCTGTCGGGCAGGAATATCACGGTAATCAGCAAGGCCCCGGTGATGATCGCCACAGCGGCGGCAGTGCTGACGGTATTGCTTCCGGCGGCAGTATCAGCGGCGTGAATATCAGCACCGATAACCTTGTCCGCCCGGCGGCACTTCATGACGCCCGCGCCCGCGGCGGGATCGATACCTTCGCCTGATCCCTGCGCATAACGGCGGTACAGGGGACTAAAGCCCCGAGTTACCGCCTTTTTGCTTCGTTTTTCCCCCCTTTAGTCCTTCAGAAGCACGCCATAATGGACGGGCTTACAGAGTATGAACCCCCTGCCGGGGTTCGCTATCAAGAAATAGGAATTCAGTTAACATGTCGTCTTCACGCAATGCCTCAAAAGGTTCCAATACCGGGTTACTGGTTATCTTTGCCCTGATTGCCCTCGCAGGAGCAGGTTTCGGGGGGTACAGCTGGTGGTCTTCTCAGCAGGACAGCACCACTGCCGGTACCGCAGACGAAAAACGGGCCAATATGCCTGAGCCTATCTTTATGGGCATTGAACCGTTTACCGTGAATCTTCCCGGTATGAACAACGGCCGTGATCGTGTGCTGTATATTGATATGACACTGCGTCTGGCCAACGAACGTTCCCGCAAACAACTCCATGAATATCTGCCGGAAGTCCGCAGCCGCCTGTTACTTTTGCTCTCACAGCAGTCCCCGCAGACGCTCAGTACCCATGACGGCAAACTTCAGCTGATGAAGGCAGTGAAAACCACCTTAGCGCCGACCGTGGTACAGGGACAGCCGGATCAGGAAATTTCGGATGTGTTATTCACCACCTTTATTCTCCGGTAAAACTGATGAGCGATAATATTTTATCTCAGGCAGAGATAGACGCGCTGCTCAATGGTGACTCGCCGTCAGAGCCGCAGCCTGCCGATACCGCACTCAATAAACGTAAGGACAACGTCCGTCCTTATGATCCGAATACCCAGCGACGCGTTATCCGCGAGCGTATGCAGTCCCTGGAAATTATTAACGAGCGTTTTGCCCGTCAGTTCCGCATGGGTCTGTTCAACATGTTGCGCCGCAGTCCTGATATCACGGTCGGTGGTATCAAAATTGAGCCTTATCATGAATTTGCCCGGAATCTGCCGGTGCCGACCAACCTGAACCTGGTGCATATGCCGCCGCTGCGCGGAACCGCATTGTTCACCTTTGAGCCGGCACTGGTTTATATCGCTGTCGATAACCTGTTCGGCGGGGACGGCCGTTTTCCGGTCCGTTCCGAAGGAAAGGAATTTACCAACACCGAACAGCGCATTATCCACCGCATGCTGAAACTGGCACTGAACGCCTACCGTGATGCCTGGAAGCCGATTGCCGAAGTCGATGTGGAATATGTACGTTCGGAAATGCAGGTGAAATTCACCAATATCACCACCTCCCCTAACGATATCGTGGTCACCACCTCCTTCCTGGTGGAAATCGGCAATACCGTGGGTGAGCTGAGTATCTGTATTCCGATCGCCATGATTGAACCTGTCCGTGAACGGCTGATTAACCCGCCGATGGAGCACGGTCACCAGGAAAATGAAGCCTGGGTGTCCAGTCTGGTGACCCAGGTGAAACACTCCGAACTGGAGCTGGTGGCGAATTTTGCTGAAATCCCGCTGCGGATTTCAAAATTACTGCAACTGCAGAAAGGGGATGTGATCCCGGTGGAGAAACCGGATCGCCTGATCGTCAGTGTGGACGGCGTACCGGTACTGACCAGTCAGTACGGCACCCGCGACGGCCAGTATGCATTGCGTGTGGAACATTTGATTAATCCTGTATTAAACACTCTGGACGAGGAAAAAACCAATGAGTGAGGCGAACAACACTCCTGATATGAACCCGGAACACGATGGCGAGTCTCTGTGGGCAGAGGCAATGGAACAACAAAAAAAAGCAGAAACCGGGACCAGTCAGGCGTTTGATAATCTCGACAGCCAGAATCCGCTGAATCAGCTGTCTGATATCAATCTGATTATGGATATCCCTGTCCGTCTCTCTGTGGAACTGGGCCGGACAAAAATGACCATCAAGAAGCTGCTGAGTTTATCCCAGGGCTCCGTGGTGGCACTGGACGGACTGGCCGGTGAACCGCTGGATATTCTGATCAACGGCTATCTGATTGCCCAGGGGGAAGTGGTGGTGGTCTCCGATAATTACGGGATCCGCATCACCGATATTATCACCCCGTCTGAACGTATGCGCCGCCTGAGCCGCTAATATGACACCGACCGCATCCGGCACCCCCGTTTTACCGGCCGCAGAAAAAACGGCAGACCATGCCGTTTTTTCTTCCGTGACCCTGCCGCCGCCCGCTGCCGGTTCTCCGGCAATTAACAGCACGGACAGTCTGCTTCAGGTGTCCGGTGCCCTCAGCGGCATTATTCTGCTGATCCTGGGACTGACCTGGCTTGTCCGCAAATTCGGTTTTACCGCAAAACTGGCCGGTAAAAACCCGCTGCTGCGGATCAGAAGCACCTGTTCTCTGGGCAACAAAGAACGGCTGGTGGTGGCGGAAATTCAGGGCGAATGGCTGGTACTGGGTGTGACCACGCAGTCGGTGAATCTGCTGCACCGCTGTCCGGCTGACCCGGCAGCGGTGACCGATGCCCCTTCCGCCTTTCAGGCACTGCTGAAAACCAAACGTACCGCCAATCACGATGCGGTACCGGCTGACGAACCACGCTGAGATTTTTCATGATGTCATTGCTCAAACGCGCCCTTCCCGCACTCGCTCTGTTTCTGCTGGTTCCGCAGGCACAGGCTTCACTGCCGGGGGTTGTCAGCCATGTGCTGCCGGATGGCGGCCAGAGCTGGTCTTTGCCGGTTCAGACCCTGCTGTTTCTGACATTGCTGGGCTTTATCCCTGCTCTGCTGCTGATGACCACCAGTTTTACCCGCATCATTATTGTGCTGGGCTTATTACGCAACGCCCTCGGCACACCGTCCGCACCACCGAACCAGGTGCTGCTCGGACTGGCGCTGTTTCTGACGTTTTTTGTGATGTCGCCGGTGTTCGATAAAGTCTACGACGAGGCTTACCGTCCGTTCAGTGAAGACAAGATCAGTCTGGAAACGGCACTGGATCGCGGTACCGCACCGCTGCGCACCTTTATGCTCGGTCAGACACGGGAAAACGACCTGGCACTGTTTGCCCGTATCGCCAAAGTGGGTGAAATTCAGGAGGCCAAAGATGTACCGATGCGCATTCTGATCCCGGCCTTTATCACCAGCGAACTGAAAACCGCCTTCCAGATTGGTTTCACGCTGTTTATTCCGTTCCTGATTATTGACCTCGTGGTGGCCAGTGTCCTGATGGCACTCGGGATGATGATGGTACCGCCCGCCACGGTTTCCCTGCCTTTTAAGCTGATGCTTTTTGTGCTGGTGGATGGCTGGCAGTTGCTGCTCGGTTCGTTATCACAAAGCTTTTTTTAGCCGGAAAATAATATGAGTCAGGAGAAAGTATGACACCGGAATCCGTAATGGCGCTGGGCACCGAAGCCATGAAAATCGCCCTGATGCTGGCCGCCCCGCTGCTGCTGGCGGCGCTGGCAGCCGGTCTGCTGATCAGTCTGTTACAGGCGGCGACCCAGGTGAATGAAATGACCCTGTCATTCATTCCGAAAATTCTGTCTGTTATCAGTGTGATTGTGATTGCCGGTCCGTGGATGCTGAATCTGCTTACTGACTACATGCGCACACTGTTAACCAATCTGCCGTTTATTATCGGCTGACCTATGTTAAGTATCACCAGTGAAACACTGACACTGTGGCTGAGCCAGGGATTTTACCCGTTTATCCGGGTGCTGGCGCTGCTGGGTACCGCGCCGTTTTTCAATGAAAAACAGTCGATCAGCAAGGTGCGGGTGATGCTGGCTTTTTTCACGGTTCTGATTGTGTCCCCGCAGTTGCCGGTGGTGAATATCCCGCTGTTTTCCGCTCCCGGTCTGTGGGTGATTTTACAGCAGGTGGTGATTGGTGTGGCGATGGGGCTGACCATGCAGATGGCATTTGCCGCCGTCCGTCATGCGGGGGAAGTGATCGGTCTTCAGATGGGTTTATCCTTCGCCACCTTCTTTGACCCGAGCGGCGGACCGAACATGCCGATTCTGGCGCGGATACTCAACCTTATCACCCTGCTGCTGTTTCTCGCGTTTGACGGGCACCTGTGGCTTATCCATATTGTGATAAGTTCGTTTGATCTTATCCCGGTGCAGGTCACCCCGCTTAACCGTGAAGGGTTCCGTATGCTGGTGCAGTCGGCTAACCATATCTTTCTCAACGGATTAATGCTGGCACTGCCGTTTATCACGCTGTTCCTGATTCTTAACCTCGCATTGGGGATTCTGAACCGGATGACGCCGCAGCTTTCTGTTTTTGTGGTGGGATTCCCGCTGACGCTGACTGTCGGTATCAGTATGCTGGGTCTGATCATTTCCGTTCTGCCGGGCTTTACCGAACGCGTGATCCATCAGGCGTTTGAGCAGCTCTCACTGATTTTTAATCTGTTTGCCTCACCATAACCGGCTTTCACACCTTTCTGATGTCATAACAGCATAAATAGTCGTATATCCCGGAAATAAAAAACCGGTAATGGCGTACAAATGAATATTGCTGTGTATAATCCGGAAAACGACTTGAGAAATAACACGGTTACCAGTTTCCTGCTGAATAGCCTCCGTCAACCGGCATAACAGTGCCGTTAATATAATCAGACTTCAGCAGAAAACGAATACTTTCTATAATATCATTAATGGTGCCGACTTTATCCGCCGGTGAGACTAAATTAATAAAATCCTGATTGAGTTCTGTATTCAGCGGGGATTCAATATACCCCGGTGCCACGGCATTAACACGGATATTTTTCTTCGCGTACTCCAGCGCCAGTGCTCTGACCAGCCCGTGTACACCTTCCTTTGCCAGAACACTCAGTGCGGCCGGTATTTTCTGTGACGGCTGCAGGGCAATACAGGAGGTTACCACGATAATTTTACCACCGTGATTTTTCAACATGTTTTTAATCGCCAATTGACTCAGATTAAATAAACTATAAATATTGCTGTTTATTAAATGCATGAAATCATCCGGCGTCGTTTTTTCATAAGTTTTGCTGAGAAAAGCACCGGAATTATGAATAATAATATCGATATTCCCGAAATGAATAATTCCCTGTTGTATCAGTTGTCCGGCGAAATCGACACAATGGCTTTCACCGGTCACGGGCAGAAATGCGGTTTTATTATCCAATTCCTGTAAAAAATGTTGTTTGTTTTCATCACTGCTGAATATACCGATCACGTTATAATCGTCATCAAGCAGTGTCCTGACTAATGCTTTCCCCAGACAACTTTCTGCATCAGTGATGATGGCAGTTCGCTGTTGTGGTTTCATAAATAGCCTGTGGTTATGATTTAATACCTGTAATTGATGTAAATTATTATATTTCTTCGCTGCGTGAAATAAACTACTCTGATATCACTTCATTACCAACCTGAGGTTAATAATGCCACGCCATTTTGATGACCTGATGCTGGGAACGCTGGAGCTGTTTTGCTGTGCTGCGGAACTGAAAAGCTTTACCGGCGCTGCCAAAGCCATGAATATTTCACCGGCGGCGGTCAGTAAAACCATTTTACGGCTGGAGCAGAAGCTCGGCAGTACCCTGTTTCTGCGTTCCACACGGCATATCCGCCTGACAGAAGCCGGTGAACAATATCTCGGTTACTGCAAAACGGCATTACAGGCCATGTACACCGCCGAAGAAACGCTGCTGGATATGCGCACCATCCCGGCCGGGAAAATCCGCGTCAGCCTGCCGAATGACTATGCATACCGCAAGGTGTTTCCGCTGATGCCGAAATTCCGCCACCGTTACCCGCAGATTGAGGTCGATTTCCACCTGCGCTTCCGTATTCTGAGCCAGGAAACCACCGAGTGTGATGTGGTGGTCACCAGCTGGATTGACCGGCTGCCGGACTGGATTGCCACCAAAATAGATTATGCCCGGTTCTGGATCCTGGCCTCACCGGACTATCTGAAACATGCGCCGCCGCTGAACACCCCGGATGATCTGGTACATCATAACTGCCTCCAGATGCATTTGCCGGAACATACCCGCCCGCTGCCGTGGCCGCTGGTGATCAATGGTGAGGTTGTGCATGTTGAAACCACCGGCGACATGGCGTTTTTTGAGGATGTGATGGCAGCCTATTACATGGCGGTTGACGGTAACGGCCCGGCAATGATGCACGATTTTATTGCCCATAAGGCGGTGGAGAGCGGAAAACTGGTGCGGGTGCTGGAAGATTACGCCAATGTCTCGCACATCTATTACCTGGCCTGTCCGGCGGATGCCCGCCATTCACCGCGTATCCGTGCTTTTATGGATTTTCTGGCTGAAGAACTGAAACCGGAAGGGAGTTTTCCGGATCACTGGGTGATAGCCCCGGTACGCTGACCGGTGTCCGGTATAAAAAAAGGCCGTCGCAATGACGGCCAAAGGAATTCAGTACTGCATCCGGATAGTTTAACGACCGAACAGCGACATGCTGTTGAGATCCTTAAAGATATCCTGTGAGGCCTGGAACAGCGCCATTTCTTTTTGGTAATCCGATACCGTGCTGGTCCAGTCAGTATCGACCAGTCCACTCAGACGGCTTTCATTCTGGATTTTACGGGTCTGGGAGAGGAAATCCAGACTGTCAATTTCCTGTAACTGTAAGCCCTGTTTCGCTTCAATATTGGAGATTTTATCCATCCCTGCTTTCACACCGCGATTTGCTTCATCCATCCCGGCTTTGGCTCTGTCCAGATCCGCCTGTGAGGCATTCTGCTGAGGAATTTTCAGTGCTTCCAGGCCTTTGTTGATCGCGGTGAACATATCAGCGACTTTTTCACCTTTCGCGTTTGTCGTGGTGGCAAACACTTCCGAACCGGCAAAATAGCTGGTCATTTCACGGTCACTGCCCACGTTCTGGGTAATGGATTTATCGCCGCCTTTGTAAAGCACATCACCGGTCGTTACATCCACTTCAAACGGCGGGGTGTCTGATTCATAACCACCAAAAATATAACGGCCGTTACCGTCAGTCGTGTTGCCCAGCGACACCAGCTGATCTTTCAGACCCTGCAACTGTTCTGCCAGTGAGGCACGGTCGTTATCGCTGAGTGAGCCCTGGTTGGATGCCTGAATAATCGTGGTATCCATCTGTGTGGAAACGCTGTTCATCTGCGTCAGAATACTCATCTGCAGTGTCATCCCGGTTTTGGCATACCCCCGTGTGGATGCATACTGCTGATTACGGTTCTCAGACTGAGTGACACGCACCGCCTGTGCGGATGCCTGCGGGTCATCAGACGGTTTACTGACACGTTTACCGGAAGCCAGTTTACTGCCCGCTTCCATCCAGCGGGCCGTGGCATTGTTCATATCCGACACACGCTGACTGAACATTAAATTGGTGCTGAAACGCATGATAATTTCCTTCTTAACTCAAAATCAGAATGCACGCATCAGAACGTTGAATAATTCATCAACGGTTGACAGCACTTTGGCGTTGGCATTAAAGAACTGCTGCATTTTCTGCATCTGCACACTTTCTTCGTTGGTGTTAACACCGGAGATGCTCTGCTGATGCTCATAGAGGTTGACGGTCAGTTTGTTCTGAACCTCAGAATCAATCTGTGCCTGGCTGGCCTTGCTGCCCACCTCATTTACGACTGATGCATAGAAATCAGACAGTGTGGATGTGCCGCCGACCAGTTTCTGATCCTGCAGTTTTACCAGCTCTTTGATGTTTTCATTGTTGCTGGCGCCACCGGTGCTGTCTGCCGCCGCGAAATCCGCCGCATTTGTCACCAGCGTGTTCAGACCGCCGATCACATTATCCACCGGCTTGAGCAGGAATTTGTCACCGGCCTGTGCCGTGTTATTGCTGATTTTGATATCCATGCCATCAAAACTTAATGTTCCGGAGGCGGCATCAAAATTCGCATTCACAACCGTACCTTCCGGTAATTTGGTCACATTCCAGTTGGTACCGTCATAACTGACATCATAATTATTGCCGGTCACTTTTGAGACATCGTTATATTTAATGTCAAAATCAGCGTTGCCTTTATTGTGCGTGTTGCTCACCATACTGCCACCGCCGACCGCAAAGAAATCCTTACCGGTATTACCGTTGGCATCATAACCCTTGCGGTGAACCTCATTGAATTTCTCCGCGAAAACCAGCGCCATCTGGTTCAGTTTTTGTCTTGCCGGGTCGATAATTTCACGGCGTGAGCGCAGAACGCCGCTCAGTTCACCACCGCGAATCTGGTCATCTTTGATTTCACGGACATTACCGGCGGAATCAACAAAACCGATGCTCAGACGGCTGTCATCCGTCCCGGAGGCAACTGCTTCCAGGTGGTTAGCACGGCCGCCTGTCACCAGTGGCAGGCCGTTAGCAAACGAGACGTTGAAGTTGCCGTTCTGCTCGATCACTTTGATGCCGATAACAGAATTGAGCTCATTCACCAGACGGTCACGCACATCCAGCAAATCATTCGGCTCTGCGCCGTTCACCGCGCGGGAGTTGCTGATCTGCTCATTCAGCTTGGCAATTTTTTCGGCGTAGGTATTGATATCTTTGATTTTGTTATCAATCTGATGGTTAACGTCACTGTCCATCTCACGCAGACGGCGATCAGCCTCCTTCAGCTGGCTGACCATGGTTTTGGCTTTGCCGAGGAATACGTCCACCAGCGTTTTGTCACTGGCATCACTGGCGGCTTCATCCAGTGAGGTGAAGAAGCTGCCCAGCATGCCGGCGATATCATCGGTACTGTTGGATAACAGGTCATCCACCCCGGAGGCATTTTTCATAAACGCTTCGTAGTCGCCGCTGCGGGAACGCGCATTGTTATACTGCATGTTGACGAACTCATCGAACTCACGGCGGACGTGGCTGAAATAGGTGCCGTTACCGAAGTAGCCGTTGGTTGTCATGGTGCCCGGGTTTTCACCGAAGACCGCGCTCTGACGATGATAATAACCCACCCCGGCGTTGGCCAGGTTGTTGGAAATAACACTCAGCCCGCCCTGGGCCGCGTTAATTCCGCTTAATGCGTTATTCATTACATTATTCAGCATGTGCTTTTCCTTTCTCTGGCGACTGCTTTCCCGGCGACTTGCTGAAAATGCAGCGCAGATAGCATCCGTTTAAAATTATGTCTTACCTTGTTATCGGAAAGACGGCGCAAAAATTTAGTGTTCACTGCATTTTTTTACGCCGGAAATGATCAGAAAATGTCACTCAAGTCGAGGGTGTACGCCTGTACCGCCCGTGAAGCGACCGGTGCGGCTGCCGGGGTACCGCGGATTTGATTAATAAGGACAATCAGCTTGCCGGAATATCCCGGGTCGGTGGCATATCCGGCCTTGTGCAGACGTTGTGCGGCCTGCTCCGGGCTGGCCGCCTGTTTCACACCGTGATAACGCGGATTTTCGGTCAGTAAACGGGTGTAATCAGCAATCGCTTCTTCATAAGAGCCGTAAACCCGGAAGTTATCCCGCATTTTGACCGTCTTGCCGTTGATAACCTCGGTGGTCATGATATTGGTGACCGGCCCTTCCCAGCCTTTCCCGGCTTTGATACCAAACAGGTTGTGACTGGATTTGCCGTCAGCGGTCAGGATCTCCCGCTTACCCCAGCCACTTTCCAGTGCAGCCTGTGCCAGGATCAGCAGATGATGTACGCCGCTTTTCTGAGATGCGGCTTTCGCCGGTTCTGTCAGTTTGGCAATAAAATTCTGACTGTTAAGCCCCAATTCGCGCACTTTTTTCAGCGGTGAACTCAGTGCATCCCCCGCGGAACTGAATTTTCGCATCAGCTGCGCCATGGCCTGCTGCGGCATCGATTGGATCACCGTGGCATCATCCAGCGCCATCATTGATGAACGCAGCGGCAGATCCGGTTCATTATCCGCAGAAAGCTGCTTAAACATCATATCGCCGAAGCCCAGCCCCTTTTCTGACAGGTTCTGGGCTATCTGCTGGTCATACATACTGGTCAGCATCCGCGTCTGATCGCTGGAGAACAATCCGTCCTGCGGCAGTGCGGCACGCATGCTTTTCAGCATCATCTGAACAAACGTCGCTTCCAGTTGCTGCGTCACCTGACGCAGCCCCTCCTGCGGTTTTTCATTCAGCTGCTGTTTCAGGCTGCCCAGCGACTGCACATCGTAGGCTGCACTCTGCATCAACTGTATGTCGCTCATCAGATGATCTCCAGTTTCGCCCGCAGGCAACCGGCACTTTCCATCGCCTGTAAAATAGACATCAGGTCAGTCGGTGTGGCACCTAATGCATTGAGCGCCTGAATAACCTGATTAAGATTCGCCCCGGCATTGACTTTTTTCAGGGTGCCATCCTGCTCGCGGATGCCGACATTGGTATTGCGGGTCACGACAGTCTGACCACCGGCAAACGGCGTGTCCGGCTGGCTGACCTGTGTCTGGCGATCGACCATCACTGCGAGGCTGCCGTGGGCAACCGCGCAACTGTCAAGCGTCACTGTCCGGTTAATCACTACCGAACCGGTCCGTGAATTGAGGATAACTTTGGCTTCGTTCTGCGGCGGACGGATATTCAGATCCTGTACCCGCGCTAGGAAACGGACCTGATCACTGCTGCTCTGCGGTACGCGTAACTGCACGGTGCGGGAATCCAGCGGCGTTGCGGTACCAAAGCCGTTCATACGGTTCACGGCATCACTGATATCCTGCGCCAGCGCAAAACTGTCTTCATTCAGCTGAAGATTAATCACGCCGCTCTGACCGAATGCGCCCGGCAGTTCACGCTCAATCGTCGCTCCGCCGCTGATCCGGCCACCGGCCAGCTGGTTCACTTTGACACTGCTGCCCCCGGCACTGACACCGGCACCGCCGACCAGAATATTGCCCTGCGCCAGCGCATACACCTGACCATCCACGCCTTTCAGCGGGGTCATCAGCAGTGTGCCGCCGCGCAGGCTTTTGGCGTTACCCATCGAGGACACCACCACGTCAATTGCCTGACCGGAGCGGGCAAACGGCGGCATTTTGGCGGTAACCATCACCGCAGCCACGTTTTTCAGCTGCATATTGGTGCCCGGCGGGACGGTGATCCCCATCTGCGACAGCATATTATTCAGACTCTGCGTGGTAAACGGCGTCTGCATGGTCTGGTCACCGGTACCGTCGAGGCCGACAATCAGCCCGTAACCAATCAGCGCATTCTCACGCACGCCCTGTACGGTGGTCAGATCCTTAATCCGCTCACTGTGTGCGGGGAGACTCGCCACACCTAAAACCGCAATCAGCAGGCCGGTCAGTACTTTTTTCATTCTCACTTTACCTCTGCTCAGTACGGTGACACATTCAGGAAGAAACGCTGTAACCAGCCCATATTCTGCGATTCGTTGATATAGCCGTCACCGACATACTCAATACGGGCATCTGCCACCTGAGTGGAGCTGACACTGTTATCTGCGCCGATGGTGCGCGGGTTGACCACGCCGGAGAAGCGGATAGATTCCGTGCCCTGGTTGATGGCGATCCGTTTTTCACCCACCACGTGCAGGTTACCGTTTGCCAGTAACTGATCGACCGTGACTGTAATCGTGCCTTTAAAGGTGTTTTGGGCGTTGGCGCCACCTTTGCCGGTAAACTCACTGTTACCTTTTACGTCCAGTTCCGTGTTACCGCCGCCGAGCCAGCCCTGCATAAAGCCGGGCAGAATCGCGGCGAGAAAACCGGTTTTCCCGGCACGGTTGGCATTGGCGGAGGAGTTTTTGCTGGCGCTGACGTTTTCCTGCAGATTGATGGTGAGGATATCGCCGACATTACGCGGACGTCTGTCCTCAAATAGCGGCTGGTAGCCGTAGTAGGCAGGCTGCGCACTCTGAAAAATAGCACCGTTCGCGGCCGGGGCAGTCGGTGCGACCGGCAGCGCGGTGGTATGGGTATCCACCAGCGGTTTGGGTTTGATGTAAGCACAGCCGCTGAGTGATACGGCAAGCACTGCCGCTGTCACCAGTCCGCGCCCGCAAACAGAAGTGGCAGGAGAACTTGCGCAATCCTGCTGCCGTGGAACAATGCCGCTTTCAGTCATCTTAATACTCTTGCTGTTCTGTGCGTGTCTCAGTAAAAAGCCCCGGCGGCGATAACCTCAGCGCCGGGACGGGGATTACAGTTGTGTCAGACGTTGTAACATCTGATCAGAGGCGGAAACGGCCTTACTGTTGATTTCGTACGCGCGCTGCGTCTGGATCATATTCACCAGTTCTTCCGCCACGTTGACGTTTGAAGTTTCCACCATGCCCTGATACAGACGGCCTGCGCCGTTGGTTTCAGGGGCACTTTCTGTCGGTGCGCCGGAGCTGGCGGTTTCCATGTAAAGGTTTTCGCCGATGCTTTCCAGACCCGCATCGTTGATGAAGGTGGTCAGGGTGATTTGCCCGATCTGCTGCGGCTGGCTTTCACCGTACATGGTGACAGACACGGTACCGTCACGGCCGATTTCCATCTTCTGCGCCCCTTCCGGGATCATAATGGCCGGGACAATCTGATAACCGGATGAGGTCACCAGCTGACCGTTCTGATCCGGATGCAATGAGCCGTCACGGGTATAGGCATCAGAACCGTCCGGCATCTGGACATGGATAAAACCCTGTCCGCTGATGGCGATATCGGTCGAGGTACCGGTTTTGTTCAGCGCCCCCTGGGCGTGAATACGGGTGGTCGCCACCGGACGCACACCGGTACCCAGCTGAAGGCCGGTCGGCAGAGAGGTTTGTTCGGAGCTCATGGCACCCGGCTGGCGGATGTTCTGATACAGCAGATCTTCAAACACCGCACGCTGGCGTTTAAAACCGTTGGTGCTGACGTTAGCCAGGTTGTTGGAAATAACATCCAGGTTCGTCTGCTGGGCTTCAAGCCCGGTTTTGGCAATCCATAATGAACGGATCATGATAATTCCTTACTGAATATTAACTCACCGCAAGCAGCTGATTGGCCCGCTGGGCATTTTCATCCGCGCTGTGAACCACTTTCATCTGCATCTCGAAATGACGCGCATTGGCAATCATTTCCACCATCGCCTGGGCCGGGTTGACATTACTGCCTTCCAGCACACCGGACGATACTTTGCCGCGTTCACTCAGCGGCAGTTCGTTACCATTGGCATTACGCGCTGCCGCCGTGAGATGAAACAGCCCGTCCTCGCCGCGCAGTACATCCTGCGGTTTTGCCTCCACCACTTTCAGGCGTCCGATCTGGCCGAGCATGGTCGGCGGATCGGTCGGGATCAGCGCGGTGATCGTACCGTCACCACCGATGGTCAGTTCCGCGTGCGGCGGCACATCAATCGCGCCGCCGTCACCCTGCAGAAGGTGTTCGCCCAGCATCAGCTGACCGTCCGCTGAAATCTGAATGCTGCCGTTACGGGTATAGGCTTCTTCCCCGCCCGGCAGTGCCACCGCCAGGAAATGGCCTTCATTCAGCGCCACATCCATCTGACGACCGGTGTAGTTCAGCGGCCCCTGAGTCATGTCCGCCCCGGGGGTCGAAGAGACCACCAGTGTCCGGGTCTGCTCTGTATCACCGTTTACCGGCACAGCCCGCATGGCGGATAACTGTGCCTTAAACCCGGATGTCGAGACGTTGGCAATGTTGTTCGAGACAATGGCCTGATTTTCCAGCGCGTGTTTAGCGCCGCCCATTGCCGTATAAATGACGTGATCCATGGCCACCTTCTGTCTTTATGCTTAACGTAAGTTAACCAGCGTCTGCAGCATCTGATCCTGCGTTTTGATGGTCTGCGAGTTGGACTGATAGTTACGCTGCATCACAATCATGTTGATCAGCTCCTGACTCATGTCTACGTTGGAGGCTTCCACCGCGCCGCCGGTCAGGTTACCGAACTGCCCGGTGCCCGGAACGCCGTCCATCGGGTTACCGGAGGCATTGGTCGCTTTCCAGACGTTACCGCCCTGGGATGCCAGACCGTTATTGTTGGCAAACGTAGACAGTGCGATTTTGCCGACAGTCCGCTTCTGCTGGTTGGAATAGCTGGCGGTGATGGTGCCGTCATTCTCAATTTTGAAGCTGGTGTATTCACCGGACTGATAACCATCAATATCGATTTTGCTGACTGATGACTCAGTGACTTTCTGCTGACGGGTTTTGTTGAAACTCAGGTCAATCGTGCTGTTATTCGCACCGTTCAAGCCGGTATAGTTGAATTTAAAGTCGGCGCTGCCTTTTAATTTACCGTTACCGTCAAATTCCATGTTGCCCAGATCCTGAACAGCCGCTGTTTTATCACTGCTGTCTTTGGCTTTGACCGTCCATTTGTTGTCAGCGGTTTTGATAAAGTAAACCGCGACCTCATGGGTATTACCCTGGCTGTCGTAGGTGGTCATGGTGGTGCTGAAGTTGTAGGTGTCCGGGTTGTCCGGATCAAACGCAGCGGTAATTGCTTTATCATCCGAGTTCAGGTTCATGGTTAATTCACCTTTGGCGGACGCTTTGGCATCCATCATATCGGTCGGGATATTCAGTGCCTGCGGAATACCGCCGGTCTGAATCACAACATTGCCGTTAGCATCAATACCGGCCGGGAAACCCGTCACTGTCATGCCCTGGTTGTTGACCAGATTACCGCTCTTGTCACGGTGAAATTCACCGTCACGGCTGTAAACCACATCACCGTTACCATCCAGCAGACGGAAAAAACCGTTACCGGAAATCGCCACATCAGTGGCACGGTCTGTACGGGTAATAGCACCGTCTTTGAAGTTCTGGGATATCGCCGCAACGTTAACCCCGAGACCGACACCGGAACCGGCAAACATATCAGCGAAAGACGCATGCGCCCCTTTAAAGCCGTTGGTTGCGGAGTTGGCAATATTGTTACCGATCGAATCAAGACCGGATGAAGCGGCATTCAGACCGCTGACTGCTTGTGAAAAAGACATGTCACCTCCATGACAATTGGGTTCATTTATTAGTCCTACAGATAAGCTTTATAGATATCCGACAGCGGCACACTATTACCGATCCCCACATCCAGCAGCGGTGCACCTGCTCCGGGCGTTATCCCATGCACTGTCGCGTATTTCAGCCTGAAGATATTGGTTTGCGGGATTTCTTCGCCTTTCATGGTGGCTTTGACTTCAAAGGTGTATTTTCCTTTGGTATCGGCAACCAACTCACCATTGTCATTGCGGCCATCCCAGATCTTGTCGTAGATATCCACTTTCGTTTCACCTTCAACTGTAATAGTTCTGACAATCCCTTTATTTTTATCACGGATAGTGATTTCTATTTTGTCCGCCGGTTTGGAGAGGAAAAAACCAAATGGTGTTGATTCAAAACCACTTTTTTCCGGTTCATCATGACCGTCATCACTATCCGAATATTGCTGAATAGATTGATCTGTACCCGGCAGCGGATTATCTGCTTTCACACGGGTGTTGTTTTTATCGTCGCTGACCGGTACCAGTGCGATGTCACTTCCGGGAATAAGTACACCTCTTCCGACATATTCAACCGCAGCCATGGACTGGCCGGAGTTAATCTGTTTTGATATAACGCTGACGCTGTCATTCAGGTTATTCATACTTTCCAGGGTGGCGATTTGCGCCAGCTGACTGGTCAGATCCGTGTTATCCATCGGTTTGGTCGGATCCTGGTTCTGCATCTGCGTGACAATCATCTGCAGAAAGGTGTCCCGCATATCGTCACTCTGACTTTTCTGCGGCTTTTTCTGCGCATCAATGTCGTTATTGACCGGATCATTGGTTGTGGCATTAATCCCCATGACTCACTCCGTTACTGTCCGAGGGTTAAGGTTTTCTGCAGCAGCACCTTGGCGGTGTTCATCACTTCCAGGTTTGCCTGGTAACTGCGGGAGGCGGAAATGGTGTTGATCATTTCACCCACGGTGTCCACGTTCGGCATGCGCACATAGCCCTTTTCATCCGCCAGCGGGTGTCCGGGTTTGTATTCCAGACGCGGTGGTGCCGGGTCTTCAATCAGCTGGCTGACTTTCACGCCGCCGATGTCATAACGCCCCTGCGGTGCGGTCTGAAATACCACCTGCTTCGCACGGTACGGTTCGCCGTCCGGTCCCGCGACACTTTCGGCGTTCGCCATGTTACTGGCGCTGACGTTCAGCCGCTGGGACTGCGCGGTCAGTGCGGAGGCGGAAATGTCAAAAATACTCAGTAATGCCATGGAAAATTACCCTTGCTGTAAGACAGCCAGCATGCTTTTCACGCGGCTGTTAATAAAGGTCAGGTCAGCCTGATATTTCAGGGTGTTATCAGCAAACTGACTGCGTTCAACATCCATATCCACGGTATTACCGTCCATTGATGTCTGATACGGAACCCGGTATTTGAGATCAACCGCTGATGGTGTTGCGGCACCGTGTCCGCTGATATGACCTTTCGCGGTCACCGCCATTGCCAGGCCGCCGTTTTTCACCGTGCCGTTATTCATCGCCTGTTTCAGCTGACGGCTGAAATCGATATCCCGCGCCTGATACCCGGGGGTATCGGCATTGGCAATATTGGATGCCAGGATTGTCTGACGCGTTTCCCGCAGCGAAAGCGCCTGCTGCTGAAATGCAAACGTGGCATTTAACTTATCAAGCATGTCTGCCCTCTGTTGATGTGTTACGCCTGTGGTGTGTTACGTCTGTTTTAGTGAACGGTATATTATCCGCCCCGTGAAAATCTAATGGCGGGATAAACGCGAAATAACCGACCTATTTACCGGATTCAACAACGCGGAAATTGCGTAAACTGCGGCCATCAGAAATAAACCGCCTGTGAAGGAGAAAAGCATGACATCCCGTTTCCGCACCTTATTTATCAGCGTGTTACTGGTGTTTTCCGCCTCCGCACAGGCCGGGTTACCGGACGATATCAGTCGTTACTTCCGGCAGTTACATCCGAAGCCGCTGCAGGTGTCTGTTGAGATAAAAACGCCGATCGACCGCTGGCCCGCCTGTACAGACCCGGTTCTGCAACTGCCGGCAGGCGGACGCAACACCGGCAATGTTTCACTGCCGGTGTTATGCGGTAAAAAGCGCACATTTATGCAACTGACCGTGAATGTCACCGGTCAGTATTACGTGGCAACCCGCCGGATTCAGCGCGGTGAGACGATTCAGTTTGTGGATATCGGCACAAAGCGCGGTTTACTCCACAAATTGCCTGCGGGCGCCGTTACCGATAAAATGACACTCCGTGGTGCCATTGCCCTGCGCAATATTGAGGCCGGACAGACCTATGCCGCCGCCATGACCCGCAAAGCCTGGGCTATAAAAGCCGGACAAAGTGTGTTTGTTATGGCGGGCGGTGATAATTTCTCGGTAAAATATGAAGGCCGTGCCATTAATAATGCCGCCGCCGGCACCACTATCCGGGTCCGGCTGGTAAATGGTCAGGTGGTCAGCGGTGAAGCCCTTGAAAACGGCAGTGTGAAAGTGTCACTGTAGTAATATGCTGAGTGATAAATTTAGTTATAAAGTTTCAGATAAGATTGCCGATAAATAATGAGCATAAGGGAGGCACCCCTCCATCTCATACAGATCGGGAAAAGGAAAACAGATATGGCAATTGAGCAAACATCCGCGATTTCAGCACTGACCAAAGTGACTAACCGCGACCCGAAAGAGCTGACCGCACCGGTGCGCGATAAAAAAGTTCAGGCCGAAGAGACTGTCCGTGAAAGCGCATTTTCGCCGAGCGAGCTTCAGAAGCAGCTGCTTGCACCGGGTAAAAACGACATGAATGCTGCAAGAGTGGCAGAAATCAAACAGGCACTGAAAGACGGCACATTACGGATGGATGCCGGTAAAGTCGCTGACGGCCTGCTGCGTGATGCACATGAATGTATGTTATCCATGAACAGCGCCGATAAAAATGACTGATCAACTTCTGCCGCTGCTGGATCAACAACTCTCTCATTTACAGTCACTGCATCAGGTGATGAAAAATGAAGAGTTGTTACTCGGCTACCCGCGTGTTCCGCAGTCTCCGTTTCAGGAAGCCACGGAACAAAAACGGTTTCTGGTTGCCGCTATCGGCCATAATGAAACCCGCCGTCTGGCACTTGAGCAGGAAAGCGGTCTGTGTGCGCCCTATGACAATAATGAAACCATGCACACTGTCTGGACTGCGATTAAAGACCTTATCCTCACGCTGAAAGAGATGAATTACCGCAATCATCAGATGCTGAAGCTGCATATGCAGTTTAATCAGGAACAGCTGGATTTTATGAAAAAACATAATAACCAGGCGACTTACGGCGCTGATGGTCAGGAATCCCGCACACCGGTACTCGGTAAAAAAATCTCTGTCTGATCATTAACTGCCCTTCTCCGGCAGTTAATCCCCTCTGCATAACATTCTCCTGTTTTATCATCCTGCGTTACTGCACGGTATCCTGCTGATATCACTCAGACCGGAATTTGTTCACATCATGTCTTTATTTTCCGGTAACGCCGCGCTATCCGGGGAAACACGACTCTCCGGGGCACAATGCGGTAAGATTTTACTGATAATGTGCCGCTCAGCCCATTGACAGAGGCTGCGGATATCACGGGGCGTAACGGTCTTTTACCTGAGATTCACACCCGGGGACAAAAACGGATCACTGAACATAAAAAAAAGGAACCGGCTTGCGCGGGTTCCTCTTATCGTGATTATCTTGTCCGGCCTCAGCCGCCAATCATGGAGGTCATCCGTATCTGGCGGCGATCATTCAGTTCAAGGTTGGACATTACCGCCAATTGCGGCAGACTGCGGCGCAGGAAGCGGGACAAAATCAGACGCAGTGAATGATTGACCAGCAATACCGTTGGTGCCCCCATGGCCTCCTGGTGCTGAACGGCATTCATTGCCTGCATTTCGATATTCTGCGCCAGGTTCGGCTCCAGACCACCGCCGCTTTTCGCGGCCTGTAACAGAATCTGTTCCAGACCCGCATCAAGCCCGATAACCTGAATTTCACCGGACGAACCAAACCACTGCTGGGTGATGGCACGGCCCAGTGCTATCCGCACCTGCGAGGTCAGAACATCGGTATCTTTCTGCTCACCATTTTCACCAACCTGCTCTGCCAGGGTTTCAATAATAGTCCGGATATCGCGGATCATGACATTTTCAGTCAGCAGGTTTTGCAGCACGCGGTGGAAAACTGTCAGTGATAACGTCTCCGGGATCAGGTCATCCGCCAGCTTCGGCATCTCTTTTTTCACGCGGTCATACAGCATCTGCGCTTCCTGACGACCAAACAGATCACTGGCGTATTCCAGCAGGATCTGATTAAAGTGAGTCGCCACTGCGGTACTGGCTGAGACTACCGTGTAACCCTGAATCTGTGCCTGTTCACGCAGGTCATCATCAATCCATACCGCCGGTAAACCAAATGCCGGTTCCTGTGTGGCATCCCCTTCCAGAGAGCCCGCCGCATTACCCGGATCAATCGCCAGCCAGCGGCCGGGCTGAGCTTCGCCGCGTCCGACTTCCGCCCCTTTGATCAGGATACGGTAGGCGGTCGGTGCCAGCTCAAGGTTGTCACAGATATGCACCACCGGCGGCAGATAGCCGACTTCTCCGGCAAATTTTTTGCGCAGTCCGCGGATACGCCCGAGTAATTCGCCCTGCTGGTCGTTATCCACCAGCGGGATCAGCCGGTAACCGACTTCCATCGCCAGCAGATCTTCCGCTACCACATCATCCCAGGTCGCTTCCGTGACTTTATTGGCCTCACGGAACTGCTGTGCCTGGATATTTGTGTCGGTTTCTTTGACCGGCTCCTTGCTTTTTTTCACCAGATACCAGCCGAGTGAGGCCAGTGCCACCGTGAATAACAGGAACACAAAGTTCGGCATGCCCGGGATAAGCCCCAGCAGACCGAGAACCCCGGCACTCAGCCACATCACGCGCGGGTTATTGAACAGTTGGGTGACCATCTGCTCCCCGGCATCTTCATCGGTTGCCACGCGGGTGACAATCACACCGGCTGCGGTTGAGATAATCAGTGCCGGGATCTGCGCCACCAGACCATCACCAATGGTCAGCAGGGTATACGTGCTGGCCGCATCGCCCAGCGGCATATGGTGCTGAGCCACACCGACAATCAGGCCGCCGATCACGTTAATCACCATGATCATAATCCCGGCGATAGCATCACCGCGGACAAACTTACTGGCCCCGTCCATTGAGCCGTAGAAATCGGATTCCTGAGTCACTTCCGCACGGCGGCGTTTGGCTTCTTCATCATTGATGATCCCGGCATTTAAATCCGCATCAATCGCCATCTGTTTACCCGGCATTCCGTCGAGTACAAAGCGCGCACCAACTTCAGCGATACGTCCCGCACCCTTGGTGATAACCATGAAGTTGATTAATACCAGAATGATAAAGACCACAATCCCGATGGCAAAGTTACCGCCGACGAGGAAGTGCCCGAATGCCTCCACCACCCGGCCCGCTGCGGCGGGACCGGTGTGACCGTCCATCAGGATGATACGGGTGGAGGCCACGTTCAGTGACAGACGCAGTAAGGTGGAGAACAGCAGGATAGTCGGGAAGGCGGCAAAATCGAGGGTACGCCGGGTGAACATTGCCACCAGCAGCACCATAATGGACAGCGCAATATTAAAGGTAAACAGCAAATCCAGCACAAACGCCGGCAGCGGCAGTACCATCATTGACAGGATCATCAGGATGAGGACCGGCCCGGCAAGTAACTGCCATTGTGCTCCCTGCATCGTTTTCGGTAATCTCAGAAGTGCAGCCAGATTAGCCATTTCGGGTATTTTCTCCAACAAAATCAAGTGCCTTCGGCACCGGTAAATTCTTCGGTTTTTTCGGTTTCAGGCCGCCTTCACGCCGCCAGCGGCGCAGCTGAAACACCCATGCCAGCACTTCCGCCACCGCAGCATAGAGTGCAGCCGGAATTGACTGCCCCACTTCGGCATGGCGGTAAAGTGCCCGTGCCAGCGGCGGAGCCTCCAGCAGCAGAATGCGGTTTTCCGCACCTATCTCTTTGATCCGCTGTGCCAGCACCCCGGCACCTTTGGCCAGCACTCTCGGCGCGGTCATTTTTTTATCGTCATACTTCAGGGCAACGGCGTAGTGAGTCGGGTTGGTCACAATCACATCCGCCTGCGGCACATCCGCCATCATGCGGTTACGCGCCATGGCGCGCTGCTGCTGACGGATTTTGGCTTTTATCTGCGGGTCACCCTCCTGCTGTTTAAATTCATCCTTGATTTCCTGACGGCTCATCCGCAGCTTTTTCAGGTGCGAACGGAGCTGCCAGAACACATCAAACGCCACCATCGGGATCAGCATAAAGATGATCAGATAACCGGCAAAAATCACTTTCTGCATGGCATTCGTCATTGCCGTTGCCGGCGATTCCATCGCCAGATGCAGCAATGACGGCCACGCCTGCCATAAAAAAATCCATGCGCCCAGACCAATCAGCAGGGATTTAAGAATCGCCTTGAAGAGTTCGGCCAGCACATTCATGGAAAAAATGCGTTTAAAGCCCTTCAGCGGGCTCAGTTTTGTCAGGTCAAACTTGATGGATTTGGTGTTAAACGCCAGCCCGCCGACCAGCGCCGAGGCGGAAATACCCACCAGCGCCAGTCCGCCGACAACCGGCAGCAGGGCAAACAACGATTCACCAAGCACTTTGCCGAGAAAACTCAGCATCAGCCCCGGGTTCTGCAGATAAAAGTTATCGAAGATAAATCCCTGACGAAAAATACCGCGCAACTGTTCCGCCAGATGACCGCCGCTTAACCACAGCAGGCTGACACCCGCCAGCATCATCATCAGTGAACTGAGTTCTTTGGAGCGGACAATCTGTCCGTCTTCTTTGGCTTTCTGTTTTTTATGGGGGGTGGGTTCTTCTGTTTTTTCTACATCACTTTCATCAGACACACACGCCTCCGCCGTCTGCCGGGATTTTGCTTATGGCTATAGCATGACAGAGTGCGGAAAATTCAATGGTGGAAAATGACCGGTCTTAACGGTGTAATTCCCTGATTAAAGCAGGAGTGGCGGATTTATCAGCAGAAAATCACTCAGTGGCACCTGCGGACAGTGGTCCGCAACGCAATATCGTCAAATAACGCCGCTGAACCTGATGAAAGCCCGTATTTCGCACGGCGTGTTAAATTAGGAACAATTCCGATAGGCAGGTATTACCCGTACTTTATAATTTGCCACTGTTTTATTCCACGATAATCACAAGGTACTCACTGATGAAAAAAACTATTTTAGCCTGCTCTCTGGGTTTAATGGCTCTGGCTCTGACAGCCTGTTCCGGCGAAGAAAAATCAGCATCATCTGTTCCGGGTGCAACTGAAACCTGTAACAAATACTTTGCTGAAGTCGATGATTTAATGAAGAAAGCAACCGAAAAAGCCGGTAATAACGAATCGGTTAAAGCGCAGTTAGAACCGATGATCAAGCAGTATGAAGATGCGAAAAAACAAATCGCCGCAATGCCTGCTGACCAGCAGGATGCCGCATGTAAAGCCGGCAGCGACGCAATGGCTCAGGTTAAGCAGGCAATGGGTCTCTGATTTCCGTTGTGACGGACTGACAGATCTGAACCGCGGCGTCCCTGCTGCGGTTTTTTATGTCAGAAACCGAGCTCGTCGAGCAGATCATCAACCTGTGACTGTGATGCCATCACGTTTGTCCCTTTCGGATCAATCTGCGGTCCGTTTTTCAGACTGTCGGCCGGATGTTTTGCACGGATGTCTGCCGGGGTGTTTTCCATCAGCAGAAACAGCAGCTGTTTCTCTGTTTCTTCCACCACTTCCATCATTTTTTTCACAACCTGACCGGTCAGATCCTGGAAATCCTGTGCCATCATAATTTCCAGCAGCTCACTTTTGGTCACCGCGCTGCCGTCAATCACCCGGCGGATAAAGGCCAGGGTGGATTCCTGCAGAGCCGGATCGACCTCCGCTGACGGACAGGATTGCCAGCGCGCCTGTAAATCCAGCGCATCCTCATGCATTTTTACCTGTAACGGCTTGATAGTATCGATACCGTTGAGCGTCTTTTCCGCCGCCTGTGCGGTCATCTGAGCGATGTAACGCAGTCTGTCTTTTCCGTCCGGAATTGTCGCGACCGCCTGCTGCACGCCCTTTTCTAATCCCAGTTCACGCATGCTTTCTCTTAACATCCTCGTTAAAAAACCAACCCGGGTGATGATCTGTTTTAAGTCATCATCACTGTTTTTGTTTCTGTCCGTTGATTTATTTTCCGTCATCCTGCTTTCCTTCTGCTGAAGCCCCTCAGTTCAGACCCATCTTTTCGAAGACTTTATTCAGTTTTTCCTCGAGGATCGCGGCGGTGAACGGTTTGACAACATAACCGCTGGCACCGGCCTGAGCGGCGGCAATAATATTTTCTTTTTTCGCTTCGGCAGTCACCATCATGACCGGGATGTGTTTGAGCGCGTCATCCGCACGGATGGTTTTCAGCAGCTCCAGCCCGTCCATGTTCGGCATGTTCCAGTCCGCCACCACGAAATCAATCTGACCCGCACGGATTTTCTCCAGCGCATCCACACCGTCTTCCGCCTCTTCAATTTTGTTGTAGCCCAACTCTTTTAAGAGATTACGCACAATACGGCGCATGGTGGAAAAATCATCAACTACCAGAAAATTCAAATCTTTAGCGGCCATAACCACTCCTGCAACAATACAATGAATAATTGCCGGTTCCGTCAGGCGGAAACGGCAGCAAGTCTGCCCAGCACACTGGGGGCAATTTTGACGAGATCCTGAATTTCATCGACCGCATTCAGTTCAATCGCCGCTCTCGGCATACCGAAAACCACACAACTGCGCTCATCCTGGGCATAGGTGACCGCACCTTTCTGCCGCAGATTCAGCATGCCGCGCGCACCGTCCATCCCCATTCCGGTCAGCAGGACCGCGATACATTTGCGGGCGGCACACTCAGCCACGGAGTCAAACAGCACATCGACAGACGGACGGTGACGGTTGACCGGCGGTGTCTGCTGAAGCACCACCTGGTAACCCTGGCCTTTATCCGCGATCAGCATATGGGCATCACCCGGCGCAATGTAGGCATGCCCTTTGAGCAGCACATCACCGTGTTCCGCCTCTTTTACCGTCAGCGCACAGAGCTTGTTCAGGCGCTCGGCAAATGAACGGGTAAACCCGGCCGGCATATGCTGGGTGATCACCACCGGCGGACACGCCGGCGGCAGCATCTCCAGAAACTGACGGATAGCCTCGGTACCGCCGGTCGATGCCCCGACCGCAATCAGGCGGTTATGGCAAACGTACGATGACAGTGGTTTGCTGAGCGCCGCCGGTGTGGTCGTCACTTTTTCCTGACGGCGGAAGCGGTTACTCTGCGTGACTTTTGACATCGCCGCCGCACGGATTTTTTCACCGATAAGATCGCGGTAACTCATCATGGTTTCGCGGATCCCGATCTGCGGTTTGGTGACAAAATCCACCGCGCCCAGTTCCAGCGCTTTCAGCGTCACTTCCGAGCCTTTGGACGTCAGTGTGGAGACCATCACCACCGGTACCGGGTGCAGCCGCATCAGTTTTTCCAGAAAATCGATACCGTCCATCCGCGGCATTTCCACATCCAGCGTCACCACATCCGGTTCATGCTGTTTAATCAGATCACGCGCAACATACGGATCCGGCGCCACATCCACCACGGTCATATCCGGATGGCTGTTAATAATTTCACGCATTAACTGGCGCATCAGCGCCGAGTCATCAACGCAAAGCACTTTTATTTTTTTCATCACTTCTCCCGGCCGCCTGAATGCTGTAAACGGTCTGTCCTCTGATGACATAACGCGAAGATAACTGTGATAAGTTCTCCGAGTGCCCGATAAACAGCAGCCCGTCAGGCTTCAGTAGCGGAACAAAACGTTCCAGTAGTTGTTTCTGCATATCCTTATCGAAATAAATCATGACATTACGACAAAATATGGCATCGAACTGCCCCTGAAACTGCCAGTCGTTGTCCGTCAGATTCAGATAACGGAAATCAATCATCCGGCCGAGCGCCGGTTTCACCCGGGCATAGCCTTCATATTCCCCTACCCCCTTCATAAAATAGCGCTGACGCTGAAGGGCGTTGAGATTTTTCAGCTCTTCGATACGGTAGACCCCCTTACGGGCCTTCTCCAGAACGTCGGTATCGATATCACTGGCGATCACTTTGGCATTCATGGCGTTAGCGCCGAGAACATCACTGAGTGTCATGGCGATCGAATACGGTTCTTCCCCTGTCGCCGCCGCCGCGCACCAGATAGTGACCGGCTGGTTACGTCGGGGACGGATAAAGTCAGTCAGTGTCTGAAAGTGATGAGGCTCCCGGAAAAATGCGGTTAAATTGGTGGTCATTGCGTTAATAAATGCCTGCCATTCCGGATGCAGCGGCTCCCGGTCCAGCAAACGCAGGTATTCGGCGAATGTGCTCATATTGCAGTCTCTGAGCCGCTTTAACAGGCGGTTGTAGACCATATTCTTTTTATTCATGCTAAGGACGATGCCTGACTTTTTATGAATAAACCGGCACACCCGACCAAACTCATCATCTGTGAGTGGTTCTATCTGTGGCGCAAAAAGCATCGTACTTGTTGTCCTTTCGGTAAAAACGATTCAGTGACAATTTCAATACAAACCGATCAGTTACCCCCCGCCACCGGCTCTGCGATACGGGCCGGCGGCAGGCGATGATCGGGACTGTCAGCCGGCAAAGCCGGACTGAGTGCCCCTGTTATCCGGCAGCTCAAAGAAAGCGACCGTATCGACGAGGTTATTCGCCTGATCTTCCAGTGCGGCTGTTGCACCCGTTGACTGCTCAACCAGTGCGGCGTTCTGCTGGGTCACCAGATCCATCTGGCTGACGGCGGTTGCCACCTGCTCGATACCACGGCTCTGCTCGTTGGAGGCAGACGCGATTTCACTCATCAGTTCCGTCACCTGGTTCACGGCGGTGACCAGTTCTTCCATTGTTTTACCGGCGCTGTCCACCAGTTGCGTTCCCTGACCGACGCGGTCAACCGACTCATCAATCAGGGACTTAATCTCTTTCGCGGCTTCCGCACTGCGCTGTGCCAGCGCACGCACCTCACCGGCGACCACTGAGAATCCGCGTCCCTGCTCACCGGCACGGGCGGCTTCCACGGCGGCATTCAGTGCCAGAATGTTAGTCTGGAAGGCAATACCGTCGATAACACTGATAATGGCGCTGATCTTCTGCGAACTGTTGGCAATCGAGGTCATGGTTTCGATCACGCTGTCGGTGATCTGACCACCGCGGCTCGCGGTTTTCGAGGCCGTCACTGCCAGCTCACTGGCCTGACGGGCGTTATCAGCGTTCTGTTTCACCGTTGCGGTCAGCTCTTCCATGCTGGCGGCGGTTTCTTCCAGTGATGCAGCCTGCTGTTCTGTCCGCGATGATAAATTATTATTACCCAGGGCAATCTCGCGAATTCCGGTATACATCTGGTCTGTATTCAGGCGAACGTTTGAGACAGATTCTGCCAGTGATTCCTGCATCAGCTTAAGCTGGCCGAATACCACGCCGATTTCGTCGCGGGTGGTCACTTCTATCTTCTGGTTCAGTTTGCCCTGTGCCACCTGCATAAAATGCTCACTCATGCTGATGAGCGGATTGATCACTTTGTGACGCATCCAGAAATGTGCGAGGCCGGAAATCAGCAGAATGGTGGCGGTCACCGCGAAGAACATGATCCACGCCAGCCGGTTATAGAAGGTGCCGGACTCAATCGCACTGCGGCTCTCTTCATCCAGCAGGGCCAGATAGTCATTCACCACCGCGCCCATTCTGTCCTGATACATTTGGGTCGGGTGTTCCACATACGCCGGGATATTGGCGTGATCAATGTAACCGCGCAGTTCTTTGATCACACCAAGGTAAGACTGGTACTGCTCCTCAATACCGGCAAAATCCTCTTTGTCACTGAGGACCGGCTGAGATTTGAAATTGCTGTAATCTTCCGCCGCTTTCTCCAGCAGCAAATCAAATGCCGCTTTAACCTGGCGGATATCGCTCTCTTCAGAACCGACTTTAATATGAACAACAACCTGGGTAAGCAGGTTACGGGCCTGCATCAGATCTTCATAGGAAGACACCAGCAATGCCCGTTTTTTTGAGCCGAGTTCGACCCGTTCCAGTGACGATAATTCAGATGAAACAATCCCCAGCGATAATCCGCTGGACACTATCTGCATGCCGCAAAAGAAAATAAGCAACAGATATAAACTGACAGAAATCCGTATTCTCTTACCAAACATATGCTATCCCCACTGCGTCCGGCCGGGCTCACCTGCTTCGGTTATTGTTATCGCTGTGATGCACAAAAGCGCTGTCAGGTTTCCCTGACAGCGCAAGGCGAAGACGCGTCGTTAAAAAGTTTCCCAATTGTCATCATCTTGATGATTCTTCGATGATATTTTGCTGAGATCCGGGGTTTTCACGACATTGGAAATCGTTCTTGCCGCCGGTTCAGTGTGTTTATCGTCCTTGTGTTTCAGGGCCGGTAAGCGGAAAATAGCTATCAGTTGTGACAGTTTTGCCACCTGTTCTTCCAGCACATTTGCCGCCACCGCAGACTGCTCAACCAGTGAAGCGTTCTGCTGCGTCACCTTGTCCATTTCAGCAACTGCAATACTGACCTGTGAAATACCTTTGCTCTGCTCATCGGATGCGGTGGCAATATGAGCCATAATGTCGGTAACGCGGGTAACGGATTCCACGATTTTGGTCATGGTTTCACCGGCATCTTCTGCCTGACGGGCACCGGTTCCGGTACGGGATACCGAGTCTTCGATGAGGATTTTGATCTCTTTTGCCGCATCGGCGCTGCGCTGTGCCAGGTTACGGACTTCATCCGCCACCACGGCGAAACCACGGCCGTGTTCACCGGCACGGGCAGCCTCAACCGCCGCATTCAGAGCCAGAATGTTGGTCTGGAACGCAATGCTGTCGATAACGGCAGTGATATCAGAAATTTTCTGTGAACTGTCAGCGATATTCAGCATGGTATTCACCACATTGGAGACCACTTTGCCGCCTTCACGGGCAATCTCGGACGCCTGACCGGCGAATTCACTGGCCTGATGGGCATATTCGGTGTTCTGTTTCACCGTTGCGGTCAGCTCTTCCATGCTGGCAGCGGTTTCTTCCAGGCAGGCAACCTGCTCCTGGGTACGGGCAGACAGATCATTGTTACCGGCGGCGATTTCACTGGTACCCTGATAGATGTTTTCGCTGCCGTCACGCACACCGCGCACCGTATTAATCAGCTCCTGCTGCATGTGCTGCACACCCCGGCCCAGATCAGCGATTTCATTATTACCGTTCACTGTCACTGTCGGGGTCAGGTCACCGGCAGCAAAGATTCTGATACGGTCAATCAAGCCATTGAGAGGATGAATAATGCCGCGCTGTACATAGCGGTAACTGATAAGACTGATCAGCGCGAGGATAACAGCCAGAATAATCAGCATATACAGGGATTCACTGAAGTTATCTTCCGCATTCTGCACTTCCCCGCGGAACGCCACCGAAATGCTGTCGAAATATGAATTAAACTGCTCTTCGAACTTCATCTGATAGCCGGATGTGGCATAGGTGTAGAACTGTTCCAGCTGATCTTCCCGGACATAGGACATCAGCCTGGTCAGTGCATTACGGTAGGTTTCATAGGTGGAGAGCAGCTTTTCAAACTTCGCCTTGTCGTAACTGGTGCCCTCCATCATTTTCATATAGCGGGCATACGCGGCATCTGCATCCGCTAACTGACGGGTGGCCTGTTTGATCAGCTCATCCGGGGTGGCATCGTCTTTAAAGGTGTGTTCTCTGAGCAAAAAGCCGTTTGCCGCCCGGTTCAGATTGGCACGGGCCTGGATCAGGTTAACCCAGCTTTGGGTAAGCACCTGCCGCTGGCTCTGAAGTGAGTCCAGAAAGTGAATACTGTCGCGGTTTTCACCCAGTTTGCTGAACATCAGCCCGCTGGATGCCAGCTGTAACAGTACAAATATAAGAATAACGGATAAAAGCCCTGATACAATTTTAATTCTGCTATACATAATTTTCTACTGGCATAGTGTTATTGTATTTTTGATATCGGTCACACGACAAAAAACTTTAGTGATGGATTAACCAAAACCATTTGGCTGAATTATCATTCAGCCATGCTGTCGATGAGTGCCATTTCCTCGCTGGAAAGCAGCTTTTCGATATCCACCAGAATCAGCATCCGGTCACCGATAGTGCCCAGGCCGGTCAGGTAACGGGTCGATAACGTGACTGCGAAATCCGGCGCCGGGGCAATCTGCTCATCTTTGAGTACCAGTACGTCAGACACGCCGTCCACCACAATTCCCACCACGCGATCTTTCAGATTGACCACAATCACCACGGTGTTGTCGTTGTATGTAACGTTCTGATGGGAGAACTTCACGCGCAGATCAATAATCGGGATAATCACGCCGCGTAAGTTGGTGACACCCTTGATAAAATCCGGAGTATTCGCGATACGGGTGACCTGCTCATAACCACGGATTTCCTGTACTTTCAGGATCTCAATGCCGTACTCTTCTTCGCCCAGGGTAAAAATCAGATACCCTTCGCCGTTTTTCTCTTCATCGAGTTTGTTTAAATCTTCATCCATCATCGACATGGTTATTTACCTTTGTTTATTGCATCACAACGTGTGACGTGTTCAGTTTCTTTTGGCACAAAATTTCGTTGTTCATCCGCTGTAATTCCGCCACATCAATAATCAGTGCAACAGAACCATCGCCCATAATGGTGGCGGCAGAGATCCCCGGGATTTTGCGGTAATTACTTTCCACATTTTTCACCACCACCTGCTGCTGTCCGATCAGTCTGTCCACCAGCAGGGCGTAACGGTTACCGGCGTTCTGTACAATCAGGGCGATACTTTTCGCCAGATCACGCTCCGCCTCTTCAATGCCGAAGACCTGATGCATTTCCACCAGCGGCAGATATTCTCCCCGCACCAGCAGCATTTTTTCCTCACCGGCAAGGCGGTAAATGTCTTCCTGGCGCGGCTGAAGTGTGCTGATAATGGCACTGAGCGGAACAATAAAGACATCATCCGCCACTTTGACGGACATACCGTCGAGAATAGCCAGGGTCAGCGGCAGCAGGATCCGGGTCACGGTACCGCGCCCTTCGGTGAAACCAATCTGAATACGACCGCCCATGTCCTGAATGTTACGTTTCACCACATCCATACCCACACCACGTCCTGACACATCGGTGATCACTTCGGCGGTGGAGAAACCCGGCGCCATAATCAGCATCGCGATTTCATCGTTGGTCATGTTGTCGTGCACATCCATGCCCTGCTGGCGTGCCTTGGCCAGGATCCGTTCCCGGTTCAGACCGGCCCCGTCATCCCGCACTTCAATGCAGATATTGCCGCTCTGATGTTCCGCCGCCAGCGTCAGTGTTCCGGATTCCGGTTTGCCGTTTGCGGCACGGACGTCCGGTTTCTCAATACCGTGATCGAGACTGTTACGCACCAGGTGGGTCAGCGGGTCGATAATCCGCTCGATCAGGCTCTTATCGAGTTCTGTCGAACTGCCTTCCACTTTCAGCTCGATTTTCTTATTCAGTTTTGAGGCGATATCGCGCACCATGCGCGGGAAGCGGCTGAAGACATAATCCATCGGCATCATACGGATAGACATGACAGATTCCTGCAACGCCCGCGAGTTACGCTCCAGCTGGACAATCGAACTGAGCAGATCCGCATATTCGGTCTGATCCACCTGCTGACTGTGCTGGGTCAGCATTGACTGAATAATCACCAGTTCACCAACGAGGTTGATCAGCTGATCCACCTTCTCCACCGCCACACGGATACTGCCGCTGTCACCTTTGTTTTTCACCGCCGCTGCCGGTGCTTTACGGGTTGCCGGGGCAGATGACGGCGCGGCTGCCGGTACCGGTGCGGAAACCGTCGTACTGACCGTTTCCGCTGCCGGCTCTGCCGGGGTGCTGTCTGCTGCCAGCATGGCGCTTAATTCTGCTGCCGGGGTTTCCTCATACGCAATCTGCGATTCATCCACCACAAAGCAGAGCACGCCGCTGATATCATCAATTGCGGTATTGGTGCCCAGCCAGACTTTCAGTGTATCGGTGCCCTGTTCGGTTTTATATACCGTGCCGAACAGTGACAACTCATCAGCCAGCAGAGCGACCTCGCTCTCCTTTAACTTACTGAGTGTAAACGTGAAATGATGTGAAAAACCGGTTTCCGGTGCTGTGCTGTTCTCTTCTGACGCGGCAGTAATTTCTGCAGTTTCACTGACCGGTTCCGGTGCCGTGGTTTCCGTGACAACAGCGGCATCCGCCACACTCTGCTCCACATGCCCCAGCACTTCACAGATACGGTTAAAACTTTCTTCATCCGGCAGTGTGTCACTCTTATAGGCATCCAGCTGTGAGCCCATCACATCTTTGGTATCAAGGAAGACATCAATGATATCCGGCGTCAGCGTCAGCTCATCATGGCGGGCTTTATCAAGCAGGTTTTCCAGGGTGTGTGTGGTTTTCTGCAACAGCGTGAATCCGAATGTTGCCGCACCACCTTTAATGGAGTGCGCGCTGCGGAAGATAGCATTGAGCTGTTCACTGTCCGGATCCCGGGGATCAAGCTCCAGCAGGTGCTGTTCCATATCCCGGAGCAGCTCGTCGGCTTCATCGAAGAACGTTTGATAAAACTCGGTTATATCCATCGCGGTTATCCAATTTTTTTCTTGTGTTACGGCTGACAGATACTGCCGGCAATCCGGCAGTATCTGTCCATCCTGTTTATTGTGTTGTCTCTGCCGCCGCAGCGCTGTTCTGCGGCGGTGTCTGATCCGGTACCGCCGGTTCCGGCACCCTTTCCGGCGGGATCGCCGGCGGAGCCGGTATCCCGGTATGCGGTGCCGGTAGCTGCTTCAGCTGCTGTAAATCGGTAATGGGAACAGCCCCCTCATACTCATGAAGAATATTTTCCATCTCTGACTCATTCAGAACGATGATGCTTATGCGGCGGTTCACCGGCGCAAGCCCGTCGTTTTTATCCAGATGGATAGAGGATGCCATGCCGACCACCCGCAGAATTTTATCTTCGGCCATACCACCGCGTACCAGTTCACGGCGCGAGGCATTGGCGCGTTCAGCAGACAGCTCCCAGTTGCTGTAATTGCCGCCGTTGGCATACGGCAGGTCATCAGTGTGTCCGGAAATACTGATACGGTTCGGTACGTCATTGAGGATCGGTGCGATAGCGCGCAGAATGTCCCGCATATACGGCTCAACATGGGTGGAGCCGACCATAAACATCGGGCGGTTGGCACTGTCGACAATCTGGATGCGCAGCCCGTCATCGGTGGTATCAATCAGCAGATGCGGTTTCAGTTCATTCAGACGCGGGTCTTTGAGAATGGCCTGCTCCAGATCCTGTTTCAGTTTCTCAAAACGACCGGCTTCATCCTGTCCCTGCTCCTCCTGCATGCTGTCCGGGTCCGGCAGGGTATCACCGTCTTTATAAATGATATCTTTGCCACCGCCCGGAATCGGGTTGGTGGCATCCCCGGTTTTTGTTCCCGGATTAATGGCGGTTTTCAGCGGCGTGCGGAAATATTCCGCGATCTGCGTCAGCTCCTGCGGGCTGGAGATAGAAATCAGCCACATCACCAGGAAGAACGCCATCATGGCGGTCATAAAGTCAGCGTAAGCAATCTTCCATGACCCGCCGTGTCCGCCGCCGTGCCCGTGACCGCCCCGCTTTTTGACGCGGATAACATGCGTATTGCCCGGTTTCATTGTCGGTTTACTCCCCGTCCTGTGCTTCGGTACGGTGGCTGACTTTTACTTCACGGACTTTGTCTTCCAGCTCGGTAAAGGACGGACGATCGGCGCTGAACAGGACTTTACGCCCGAATTCAACCGCAATTTGCGGCGGATAACCCTGTAAAGAGGAAAGGAAAGTGACTTTGATGCATTCCAGCATTTTCAGCTGTTCACCGCTGCGCAGGCGGATCAGTGACGCCAGCGGCAGAATAAAGCCGTATGCAACGAGAATACCGAGGAATGTCCCGACCATGGCATGGGCAATCAGCGCCCCCAGCTCACCGGCCGGACGGTCAGCGGAACCCAGCGCATTCACCACCCCGAGAACGGCGGCAACAATACCGAATGCCGGCATGGAATCCCCGACCATATTCAGGCCGGAAGCAGGCACTTCGCTCTCCTGGCGGAAGGTTTCCAGCTCTTCATCCATCAGGGCTTCGATTTCATGGCTTTGCAGGTTACTGGTGATCATCAGACGCAGATAATCCACCAGGAACATCAGTGCGGTCTGATCTTTAAGAATGCGCGGGTACTGGGAAAAAATATCGCTCTCCTGCGGATTTTCGATATCTTTTTCCAGGGCAAGCAGCCCCTGCTGGCGGGATTTATTAAGAAGCTGGAACAACAGCGCCATCAAATCCATTGACATCGCTTTGTTGTAGGAGGAGCGCCGGAACAGACGCGGCAGCACTTTACCCAGGGCAACAATGGATTTCCCGCTGTTACCGACGACAAATGCACCAAAACCGGCACCTAAAATAATAACAAATTCAGCGGGTTGATAAAGTGCGCCCATATGGCCGCCAACCATCAGATAGCCGCCGATGACCGTGCCCGTAACAATGATGTATCCGATGAGTATTAACACACTATTCCCTTTAACTCAGTTAGGTATCGGATGGCTGTCAAAGGGAATTTTAAGGAAAGACAGGCAAAACGGGTTTGCCTGTTTACCAACTCAATCCGGTCACATTACCGCTTTGGCAATGCCATCCTCTCGATATAGCGTAATATCGGCGGGAAGCGCGGAAAGTTTACGTTTTTTTATTGCCCGTGACGGCGGCTGGCACAAACTGCAGGTAAAGCTGTTTTCGGGGATATGGGCGTAGGTGATAAATGACCCGCTGCAGCAACTGCAGACAGAACGCTGCAGCATACCGCTCTCCACAAAACGCACCAGCGTCCAGGCACGGGTCAGTGCCAGCAGCGGCTCTTCACCGGGAACCGGCGGACACTGCTCCAGGTAGAGCCGGTACGCCTTTACTATCACATCAACACCGGAGCACTGTCCGCTGTTCATCAGAAACTCGTAAGCGTTATAAAACATGGAGGCATGAATATTTTGCTCCCATGTCATAAACCAGTCGGTGGAAAACGGCAGCATGCCTTTCGGGGGCGGGCATCCGCGCAGCTCTTTGTACAGACGGATCAGGCGTCCGCGGCTGATTTGTGTTTCACTTTCCAACATCTGAAGACGAGCACCCAGAGAGATTAATTCCATCGCGAGACGGATATCCTGAGCCTCTTTGATGATACTTTTTTCGGCCATGATACTTATCTTTTTCTTGCGTGTGAGTCAGTGCCAGCCGCGCCGTGTGTTTGCAGCAGGCGGGTTGACAGTAAAATTCCGGTATGAACCTGTTGTAATTCATCCACGCGGGAATCACGTGTGAGTTTTTCAATGGTATCGCTGCTTTCAAATCTGAACTGACAGATTAGCTGGTTGGTTTCCGCTAATTTGACCAATTGAGAGAGCGTGAGATTTGCTAACGTAGTTGCCATTGCATCGTTAATGCCTAAGCGGAACATGGCAGAAGCTTTTTCCTGAGCAATAAGTTTTTGGGCTAACAGCAGGTATGAGAGGTTAATATCATAAATATGCTTCAGAAAATCAGTCGTCTGGCTCATTTTTTTTCCTTTCCGAATATCAGCAGCATCAAAGTACAGCAGAAACTATCTCCGGCGCTGTGTGATACCGGAGATCCTGTTTTACGTAATGTTATAAATACCGGAGAAGCTCATTCCATTGTTTACTGCCAATCCATATAAATATCCGGCATGCGTGCGAAACACACAAAAGTAAACTTAAATTAAATGCATATCAGGAATACCTGTAAACAATAAAAGTAACGATTAAAATCAGCATCAGCTTATTTAATGTCTGAATCATCTTATATCATTTATAGACGTTATTTATTATGCACCACAAATTTAACTATTCAAGCCACTGATGTTTGTTTTTGGCTGATAAAGACAAACATCCCCGCATGCATTAGTACAATTTTACTATTAATTATATTTTGTCTCACCATATCCCAAATACTCACCGCACTTATAACTCCCATAAGCTAAATGCCAATAATCTTCAGGTAAATATGACTCAAAATGTGTGTGTCTCAAGTCCATTGCACCAATCACATAATGTGAGGACATATATTGATCCGGATCAATGTGTTTTATTAGGAAACTCCGTCCTGCACCATTCAGAATGAGAATACATGGCAAAAATAGCGGTATAAAACACTTTTTTTCCACCGTGATGGTGATATAACGTGCGATTTAGTCCTTTTTTGCACGGTTTATGATAAGGATATAACAAAGTGTAACGACGGGTATGACATGATACCCCTGCGGATCAATGTTTAGTTATTTTTAATAAAAAATAGCCATTCAGAACAGGGAAACATAAAATTATCTAATGTTGAGGCAGGTTATTTATTCAGCAGGAAAACAACTGAAGATTAAATGAATTTAATTTATTTTTCTGATTTTCTATTCTCGCTCCTCTTTATTGCTTATTAAAAATAATGTCTCTTTCTTTTTATATGCTCACTTATTTGTCTTTACGGAGCGGATAAGGTTATGTATATACGTCCGCGGGTACTTTTATAAACTCAGCGACCTCTCTGATACGCTGGTTACTGTTCTGAAAAACGCATTGATACCCTGCTGTCACCAAAATGACATCATGCCATCACAATCCCGGTATTTTCCTATTAGCACAGTCGTTAATTAAATGTAGCATTGCTTCGGGCGGTCATGTGTGAAGTAATACCCCCAAATATAGTAACTTATAGTTACTATATACTTTTTTTTTTACAAATTAGAAGTGTACTGTGGCTGAGTACGAATTTTGAGTAATCATTTCAGGCTATCCTGCCCGGCAGAACAGTGCATTTTATTCCCCGGCGCTGAAGACCGGTAAGCAGATCAAAATTTGCGATTTCGCGCTTTTTATACTGACACCGGCTGATAGCAGGAATGTTGCCGGATTGTGACTGCCATCACGTTTAATTGCTCTTTTTCTGAAAACTTTCTTAAATCCGGGCCGATACTGATAACAGTAATCATGCTCTCCACCCCGGGAGCCCGCTTTACGACCATAAAAAATTCGTTGTAGTGTGACACGGAAAAGGCACTTTCCATCACGCGGAAAACTGAGAATTTGGTGCTTTATTCTTAAAATGAGTAAAAAACATCTCATCTTTCCCATCAAAAAATATCACTAAATATAAATATTCTGTTGATACCCAGAATAAAGCCGGTGGATGAGCCACCGGCACAAACCTTAAGACTTTATTAAAATAATGCTGCTGTTCGCTGAACAGCGTACAGAAAATCCTCAGACGGGCAGTTCAGACGCAATCATCCAGTTGACCGCACTGACACTTCTTTCCAGACTGACCCGGCAGACAATACCTTCTATCTCCTTTTGCTCCGCCGGTGTGGCCCGGACTTCCGCACACACTTCCAGCTTTCCGCCGGACGTATCCGCACTGCTGAGTGAATGCAACCTGACATGTGAACCATTCAGCGCCTGGAGGATCACCGTTCTGACCAGAATCTCATCTTTTTCATTGCAGACGGCACGGATTTTATAGTCCTGCACCAGATCCGTGGCGTGAATAACCGGCCGGGCATTGATGCGCTGCGCCGCTTCCCGCAGCAAAATATTGGCACATAAGATAACCAGTGCCGCCGTCACTGCCGGACCGAATTCGCCCAGCCCGCACAACACACCAATACCGGCTGAGCACCATAACGTTGCAGCGGTATTCAGTCCGCGGATATTCATGCCTTCACGCATAATCACCCCGGCTCCGAGAAAACCGATCCCGGAAACCACCTGTGCGGCAATGCGCCCCGGGCTATCCGGTGATGTGGTCACTGAACTTAATATAAATACAGCGGCACCAACGGCTACCAGCGCATTGGTACGCAGACCGGCCATCCGCTGACGCCACTGACGCTCAGCGCCGATCAGTGCGCCAAGAGCCAGCGCCGCCAGTAAATTGAGTAAATAAGGAATTGCAAACATAGTAACCTCCACCCGAAAGACGCCATGGCGTCAGGTGTTAACAGCAGAAAACGTAAAAATAACTGAAAATTCTGCTCAGTAACCGGGAGGAAAGAGTGCGTGAGAAACAATAAACATACTGCATACCTGTTGCAGTGATACGACCGGGAACCGGTGGATCATCTGTATCAATCAAAAAGTGCAGTACCGCAGAGAGGTGCTGCCCGCCATTATCATTCCGGCAGACAGTTTCAGAAGAGAAAGGTGTGCCGGATCAGTTAATTGAGTTATAACTGTGACTGTCCAAATCCGGGTCCTCTGTTCAGAAAAGATGCGCGGAGTATAGGATGTCCGCGAAAATATGTAAAGTCAGAAATCATTTTTCGGCGTGATAAATACCCCGTCCCCGCCCTCTTTTTCATTAAAAAACCAAATCCCCTCCGGATATTCCGGCAATGCCACCAGGTACATCACCCCTTCACTAAACGGTTCGATCAGTAATATCCGGCCTTCGCGGGGCTCTTCTGCATCCGTTTTAACATAAACCGTGTCGTTAATCTGCATAAACCCGCTCCCGGTGATCACAATAAGGTGATAAGCATAAATATCAGATATAAAAAAAGCCCGCCACTTACGCGGCAGGCTTGGAATTCGGTTTGGCTATATCTTACAGCGGAGTTACGTTAGCTGCAGCCGGGCCTTTAGCACCATTCTCGATGGTGAATTCTACTTGCTGGCCTTCGCCCAGGGTTTTGAAACCTGCGCCCTGAATGGCAGAGAAGTGAACGAAAACATCTTTGCTGCCATCAGCTGGAGTGATGAAACCAAAGCCTTTAGATTCGTTGAACCACTTAACTTGACCTTTCATTTTGTCAGACATGTGACTTTCCTATATATAAATAAATGCATTGCCATTTTGGCAGGTACTGGCCGGAAGCAAAAACTAAATGGAGGCACACAGCATATGAAACGGTCAAAGGCTATCCTGGATAACACTCAACTTAAACGCTCAAACTCAGTTGTCATACATAAAGCTGCTCTTTTTAGGGCCGCAAACATTAACTCATGAGTAGGGATGAATAGCAACTGATTTATTACCGTGAATTTTAAAAAAAGTGAAAGCGCTCATATTTATGCATTTTTGTTTGTCTGATTGCCTGCAATTTCAGCGTATTGAACGGATAAACACACCTGCCTTAAGCCGAATAAGACTATTCTTAATAACCCCTGCACCATAACAGTTCCCCCTCACAAACCCTGTAACTGTTCTGCGCGGTTGTATGCCTGACATGTTAATATAATGTATCAGAACAGTCAGCAGACCTGCGGAGGTCATTTATATGGATGTCGTCAGAACACTTATTACCGGCGCCCTTGATAATATTAATCAGCGTGAGAAACGGGACGGAAAACCCCGCTTCAGCAGTCATTTTATCCGCACCTATCCTTATTTATGTCTGGCGATGGTGGTGTCCTATCTTGTGCTGGGTGTTCTTATTTATTACGCACCCTACTTCGGTTTTTACTGGCTGATCGGTTTCAGTGCCCTGTTTCTGGTAATGGCGGCGGTTCTGCTGTTTGAGGTCAAACCGGTTTACCGCTTTTCGGATATAGGTGTCCTGGATTTGCGGGTGTGCTATAACGGCGAATGGTTTGTCAGTGAAGCAGTGCCTCCGGAAACCCTGGCGGTATTACTTGACCACCCGCAGGTCAGTGAATCACTGAAACAGGATGTCCGCCATATGACAGAAACAAAAGGTACCGTGTCATTTTATGATCTGCATCTGATGGCGTATCCGGAAGCACATCCGGAGAAACCACGCTCTCACTGGATGAAAGGCGCGGCTTAAGCCACTGTTTATGCCTGTTTTTTATTCATCCGGGTTACTTGCTGAGCAAACAGGATAAAATTATCTTTTTCCCGTTGACACAACCGGGGCACCCCGTTAATATGTGCCTCGTTCCCACGGGAACTCGCTTCCTCCATAGTTCAGTCGGTAGAACGGCGGACTGTTAATCCGTATGTCGCTGGTTCAAGTCCAGCTGGAGGAGCCAGATTCAAGAGCCCGCTCACTGAGCGGGCTTTTTCGTTTCTGCCCGCCGGAAACCGGAACCGCCCCTTCCTGCACGAAAGCCATTAAACTATTCAGACAGCACCGGACACGACTTACAGAACAGCAGAATCCATACTGTTTCAGCCGCAATTGCTCAAGCCTTCGCCAGTCAGTCATTTTTTTGCATTTTGCCCTTTACAAGCTGCCGCAGGATAGCTATGATTCACCCCGTTCTCACGAGAACGCAATTCCTCCATAGTTCAGTCGGTAGAACGGCGGACTGTTAATCCGTATGTCGCTGGTTCAAGTCCAGCTGGAGGAGCCAAATTTAAAAGCCTGCTCACTGAGCAGGCTTTTTTCATTTCCGCTGTTTCATTCTTCCGTACTGCCCTTTTTATCGTCCGGCGAATAAAAAAACCGGATTATATCTGTTAACCCTGTGATTTTGATGATTATTCCGCCGATGTGCTCATAAGTGCGGCAAACAGATCACAATCACTGATTTTCGCTTTGACAATCCGTTCTGACCACATTACTATGCATCCCGTTCTCACAGAGAACACGCTTCCTCCATAGTTCAGTCGGTAGAACGGCGGACTGTTAATCCGTATGTCGCTGGTTCAAGTCCAGCTGGAGGAGCCATATTTAAGAGCCCGCTCACTGAGCGGGCTTTTTCGTTTCTGCCAGACGGCAATTTCTGTTTGCCCGTTTTTATTTTTTCTGACTGACTGATTTACAGGAAAAATTAAACTTTTTCGCTGCTATTTTCCGCAAAGTGATCACAAACAAAGCGAACGATTCAAAAAGTCATTTTTCATTTTGACAAACACGCCCCGCCGCACTACTATGCACCCCGCGTTGAAGATGTTCCTCCATAGTTCAGTCGGTAGAACGGCGGACTGTTAATCCGTATGTCGCTGGTTCGAGTCCAGCTGGAGGAGCCAACGTTTACCTCTCCTTTTATTTCTCTGTTTTATCCGTACTATCCTGTATCAGACCCTGAACATATAATGCGTGCCGTCCGGCAGCTCAACATCAATATTCAGTTTTCCGCCGATGGCATCCACATAGCGTCTCAGCGTGGATAATTTGACATCACGCCCCGGTTTTTCCATCCCGGCGACCGTCGGCTGTTTGATCCCCAGCGCCTGTGCCATTTCCACCTGTGTTTTGTTCACTTTCTCCCGCAGTTCCGCCAGATGGATATTCAGCAGGATCTCCTCCGCCTGAACCCGTGCAGCCGCTGCGACTTCCGGCTTTTCCTCAGCCAGCAGTTGTCTGAGTGACTTTCCCATTGTTAACTCCTGTTTTCCGGCCTGTTCAGCCATTCTGTATACTCACGGTCAGCCTGCGGGATCATCTGCATATAAAAACGTTTTTCATTACCGGTTTTATACCCCGCGCACAGCAAAACACCTCTTCTCTCAGGGTCGAATGCAAAAAATGCCCGTATCGGTTGTCCCCTGCTCTGTATACGTAACTCTTTCATATTCGTATACCGGGAACCTTTTACGGTATCTGCATACGGCCTTGGTAAGCCGGGCCCCCGCTTCTCCAATACCAGCATCGCTGCCAGTATTGCTGCGCGATCTCCGTCATCCTGCCCGGCAAACCACGCTGCAAAATTATCTGTTGTCACTATCTTCCACACGTTATGTCCTTATAATATAGATCAGATGCTATATAGGTGCAAAGCAATAAGTAACACAGAAACGCAAATTAACATGGTATTTACCGGCAAATCGTTCTATCATTCTTTTCCGGCTTATGGCACCCGCCATCAGGTTATCCTTTACTTATTTCGGAGCCGGTTCAATGACTCATCCTGTTACTTCCCTGAAAATCCGCCGCCCTGACGACTGGCATATCCATTTCCGTGATGGGGCAATGCTCGGTACTGTTGTGCCTTTCACCAGTGCGTTTTTCGGGCGCGCTATTGTGATGCCGAACCTGGTTCCGCCGGTCACCACCACCGATGCCGCCATTGCGTACCGCGAACGCATCCTGGCCGCCGTTCCGCAGGGGCATGATTTCACCCCGCTGATGACCTGCTATCTGACCGATAATGCCGACCCGGCAGAGATTGAACGCGGTTTCCGCGAAGGTGTGTTTACGGCCTGTAAACTGTATCCGGCGAATGCGACCACCAACTCCGCACACGGCGTGTCAGATATCCGCAATATTTATCCGGTGCTGGAGATGATGTCACGCAACGGTATGCCGCTGCTGGTACACGGTGAAGTCACACATGCCGATATTGATATTTTCGACCGCGAAGCCCGCTTTATTGATGATGTGATGATCCCGCTGCGCCGTGATTTCCCGGCACTGAAAGTGGTGTTCGAGCATATCACCACCAAAGAAGCCGCCCAGTATGTGCTGGACGGGGATGATAATGTCGCCGCCACACTGACACCACAGCATCTGATGTTTAACCGTAACCATATGCTGGTCGGCGGTGTGCGTCCGCATCTGTTCTGCCTGCCGATCCTGAAACGCAATGTGCATCAGGAAGCGTTGCGTCAGGCGGTAGCCGGCGGCTGTAAACGGTTCTTTCTCGGCACGGACAGTGCCCCGCATGCCCGTCACCGCAAAGAGTCCGCCTGCGGCTGCGCCGGGGTGTTCAATGCGCCGACCGCACTGGCCGCGTATGCCACGGTATTTGAGGAGCTTAACGCACTGGCGCACTTTGAGGCGTTCTGTTCACTGAACGGCCCGGCGTTTTATGGTCTGCCGGTCAATGACGGCTTTATCGAATTAACCCGCCGGGACGTGATCATCCCGGAAACCATTAACGGCGCAGAGGATATTTTAGTGCCTTTCCTGGCCGGCACTGATGCCCGCTGGGATGTTAAAACCTGTTGTTAAACACAATAAATCAGGTGTAAATACGTAGTCATTTGGTGCAATAAGGCGAAAAACGGCTTATTGCACGACTATGATGTTCAGAGAAGACTATTTTGCCGTTTTTTGCATAATAAAAGTCTGATCCCCCCCTTTTTACTTTTCAAAAAGACCTTATACTGATATGACCCGTTGTTAACGGGACGTTAGCTCTTAGTCAGAGATACTCAGCCATCTTGCCGTATGATTAGGAGGTTCCATGAACGATAAAAAAACCGTTATCCAGACTCATCCGGTTATCGGATGGGATATCAGTACCGTCGATAGTTACGACGCCATGATGCTGCGCCTGCATTATCTGCAGGATCAGTCCCAGTCTCCCGAACATGCAGAAGTGGATAAAACCATGTGGCTGACGACCGATGTCGCCCGCCAGTTGATTGACATACTTCAGGCCGGTATCGATAAAATTGAATCCGGTGAATATTATAATCAGTCAGACAATATCAGACACTGACACACAAAGACTGCACAAGAGGGACACCATTTGGTGTCCTTTGTGTTTTCTGCGGGCTTATTGCAAAAACTGAATACGTATCATGTTTTTTACCGACAGACATTTTTTTTTGATGATGATAAATAAGGGAGTCTTAACAGCCGGTTACAGATCAGAAACGGACGCATATGCCACCTGTAAACACACTAACCACCGCCTCATCAGCTAACATAACCCCGGTATACCGGGATAATCCAAACCCGGAAGACCCGGATATCTGGTTTGATGCCATCGATTACGTTGAAATGGAAGAGATCTGGTTTGAGGGAGCTGAAGCCTTTACCCCTTATAAAGACCATCATACCGATCCATCGTTTTCTGCCGGAGACGCGGCAGATTCACGGGTTCCCTTCACGGAAGACTGCCGCCGGTGTGTGCAGCAGCTTGTCCGTACCCTGGGCGAATACGGAGAGAACAAAATACTTTCTGTCTGCCTTTCTGAAATACTTCCGGGAACGCCGGCCCCTGTCATTATCGCAGCAAACAATCTGTATACTGCGGTTACTGAACGACGGAATATTGATACCGCAGTACTGCATGCCCTCGGACTGGTATCG